>DATCUS010000059.1:0-6524 GCA_036561845.1 Tardiphaga sp.
GGGGTGAGTGTTCTGGCAGGACATCGGCCCTGTCACCCCACCCCGTCTCGCACGCGCTTCGCGCGCTGCTCGCCGACCCTCCCCCTCCAGGGGAGGGTAGGAACGGGCCGCGCCGTGACCCGGCACATGGTCTTGCTGTTCGCATTCGCCACGCTTGTGGCCGTCCTTGCCGATGCCTCACTGCATCACGCTTTCGCGCAAAACCCGTTCGGCGCGCCGAAGGCGGCGCCGGATGCGCAGGTCGGCGGCATTGTCGGCTGGCTTCTGACAAAGCAATCCGAATTCTACCGCGAGATGTCGTCGACCATCCGCGCCGCCAAGAGCGACGGCTCGGCGGTATGGACGCTGCTGGCGATCTCCTTCGCCTACGGCATCTTCCACGCCGCCGGCCCCGGCCACGGCAAGGCGGTGATCTCGTCCTATCTGGTCGCCAATGAGGAGACCGCGAAGCGCGGCATCGTGCTGTCGTTCGTCTCGGCGCTGATGCAGGCGCTGGTGGCGGTGCTGATCGTCGGCGTTGGCGCCTGGCTGCTCAACGTCACCGCCAGGACCATGTGCGGCGCCGAGCGCGTCGTCGAAATCGCCAGCTACGCGCTGATCGCGGCGTTCGGCGCACGGCTGGTGTGGAGCAAGGGCCGCGGCTTTTTTCGCGCGCTGAGCGCGTCGCACGGATCGCCCGCGCCGCAGCTGGCGATGGCCCATGCCTCGGCGCATGCCGGCGCGCATCGTGAGCAACACAGCCGTGATCATGACCACGATCATCACCACGCCCACGCCCATTCGCATGCTCATGCCGCCCACGGGCATGCCCATGCCGAGGCGACCGCGCATGCGCATCACGACCACGTGCATGACGAACATTGCGGCCATTCCCACGGCCCGACCCCGGACCAGCTCGCCGGACCGGGCGGCTGGGCGCGCGGCTTCGGCGCGATCCTCACGGTCGGTATCCGGCCGTGCTCGGGCGCCATTCTGGTGCTGGTGTTCGCGCTGGCGCAAGGCCTGTTCTGGGCCGGTGTCGCCGCCACCTTTGTGATGGGGCTCGGAACCGCGATCACGGTGGCGACCATCGCGGTGCTTGCGGTGTCCGCCAAGGGCGTCGCCCGGCGCCTAGTCGGCGGCCGCGAGGGTGGCGGCGCGCTGGTGATGCGGGGGCTGGAATTCGGCGCTGCCGGGCTGGTGCTGCTGTTCGGCGTCGGGCTGCTGCTGGGCTATATCGCCGCCGAGCGCGTCACCTGTTTCTGATCTCTCCCGCCGCGGCCCTGTCTTGACAAGGTCAGGCCAAAACGCAAAGCAAACGTCATGACAGTCGTCGTTCCCATCGAGAGAGCCCCGGCCGCAACCGCAGCTGCGATGCAGCGCGTCGGCGTGCTGCTGGTCAATCTCGGCACGCCGGATACCGCCGATGCGCGCGGCGTGCGGGTCTATCTCAAGGAGTTCCTGTCCGATCCGCGCGTCATCGAGGATCAGGGCCTGCTGTGGAAGCTGATCCTCAACGGTATCATTCTCAACACGCGTCCGGCGCGCAAGGCCAAGGACTATCTGAAAATCTGGAACAACGAACTCAACGAGTCGCCGCTCAAGACCATCACCCGCGCGCAGTCCGACAAGCTGGCGGCGTCGATCGCCGGCCATAGCCATGTCGTGGTCGACTGGGCGATGCGCTACGGCAATCCGTCGATGCAGTCGCGCATCGAGGCGCTGACGGCGCAGGGCTGCGACCGCATCCTCGTGGTGCCGCTGTATCCGCAATATTCGGCGGCGACCTCGGCCACGGTGTGCGACGAGGCGTTTCGCGTGCTCGGCACCATGCGCGCGCAGCCGACGCTGCGGGTGACGCCGCCGTATTATGACGAGCCGGACTATATCGACGCGCTGGCGCGCTCGATCGAAAGCCATGTCGCGGGGCTGCCGTTCGTGCCCGAACTGATCGTCGCCTCGTTCCACGGCATGCCGCAGAAGTACATCGACAAGGGCGATCCCTACCAGGCGCACTGCATCGCCACCATGCAGGCGCTGCGCAAGCGCATGGGGCTCGACGGATCGAAGCTGATGCTGACCTTCCAGTCGCGCTTCGGCTTCGACCAGTGGCTGAAACCCTATACCGACAAGACCATCGAGCAATTGGCCAAGGATGGCGTCAAGCGTATTGCCGTGGTGATGCCGGGCTTCTCGGCCGACTGCCTGGAAACGCTGGAGGAAATCGCGCAGGAGAACGCCGAGATCTTCAAGCATGCCGGCGGCGAGCAGTTCTCGGCGATCCCCTGCCTCAATGACAGCGACCCCGGCATGGACGTGATCCGCCAGCTCGTGCTGCGCGAGCTGCAGGGCTGGATCTGACAAAGCGCTACGCTCCGCCGTCATCCTGAGGCGCTCGCCCGCAGGGCGAGCCTCGAAAGATGCGTATTCAGCGCCTGCAGCCCATCCTTCGAGGCGCGCAAGTGCGCGCTCCTCAGGATGACGGCAGAGTTTGTTTTCGCAAGGGCGTGAGCCAACCGCTCGCTTTTCCGCGCGTCGAACCTTACATCTGATACCGGCGACCTAATCACGCGCGACATTGCGCGGCTTGCTGGGAGACTTCGATGACCGGTTTCGACATCTTCGCCATCGTCTTCGTCGTGCTGATCATCCTGACCCTGTTTGCCGGCGTCAAAACCGTGCCGCAGGGCTTCGACTGGACCATCGAACGGTTCGGCAAGTTCACCCGCACGCTGTCGCCCGGCCTCAACATCATCATCCCGTATTTCGATCGGGTGGGCCGCAAGGTCAACATGATGGAGCAGGTGATCTCGATCCCCGAGCAGGAGGTGATCACCAAGGACAACGCCACCGTGACGGTGGACGGCGTCGCCTTCTACCAGGTGTTCGACGCCGCCAAGGCCAGCTACGAGGTCTCCGACCTCACCCAGGCCATCGTGGTGCTGACCATGACCAACATCCGTTCGGTGATGGGCGCCATGGACCTCGACCAGGTACTGTCGCATCGCGACGAGATCAACGAGCGGCTGTTGCGCGTGGTCGACGCCGCGGTGTCGCCGTGGGGCCTCAAGGTCAACCGCATCGAGATCAAGGACATCGTGCCGCCGGCCGACCTGGTCGAGGCGATGGGCCGCCAGATGAAGGCCGAGCGCGTCAAGCGCGCCGACATCCTGCAGGCGGAAGGCCAGCGGCAGTCGGAAATTCTTCGCGCGGAAGGTGCAAAACAGGGCCAGATCCTGCAGGCCGAAGGCCGCCGCGAGGCCGCCTTCCTCGACGCCCAGGCGCGCGAGCGCGCCGCGGAAGCGGAAGCCAAGGCGACGCAGATGGTCTCCGACGCCATCGCCAGCGGTGACGTCGCGGCGCTGAATTACTTCATCGCCGACAAGTACATCAAGGCGTTCGGCCAGATCGCCGACTCGCCGAACCAGAAGATCATCATGCTGCCGATCGAAGCGATGGGCGTGCTCGGCTCATTGGCGGGGATCGGCGAGATCGCCAAGGCGACCTTTGGCGAGAGTGCGGCCTCGGCGCAGACCGCGGCGCGCCGCGGTTCGGTGCCGCCGACCGGACCGGTCCCGCCGGTGCCGCCAAGGAGCTGACGATGACCGACATGTTCGTCACTTTGGGCACCTGGAACTGGCTGATCTTCGGGTTGTTGCTGATGGGGCTGGAATTGCTGGCGCCCGGCGTCTTCATGTTCTGGCTCGGCCTTGCCGCCTTCCTGGTCGGCGTGCTGTCCTTCGTGGTGACGCCGTCGTGGCAGCTGCAGATCCTGCTGTTTGCGCTGTTCGCCGCCGCCGCCGTGCCGCTGTGGCGCCGCATCGCGCGGCAAAAGCCCGGCGCGAACCCCAACCCGTTCCTCAACAAGCGCTCCGACGCGCTGGTCGGCCGCATCTGCACGCTGGAAAGGCCGATCGTCGACGGCGAGGGCATCGTGCGCATCGACGACACCGTATGGCGCGTCGCAGGGCCGGATACGCCCGCGGGCAGCAAGGTGCGGATCGTTCGCGCCGATGGGGCGAGCCTGACGGTGGCGGGGGTTTAACCCGGGGTTGTCATTCCGGGGCGCCCGATTTGCTCCAGCGCTCGGCAAAACGATGCAGCGGCAAGACGGTCTCCATCAGTTCGCGGCCGAGTTTGGTCAGCCGGTAGCCGCTGGCCGGCTGCAACTCGACAAGGCCGGCCTGCCGGAGTTCGGTCAGCCGCGCCTGCAGCACGGTCGGCGAGGCGTCGTCGCACAATTCGCGCAGCGCCCGCGAGGTCAGCGCATGATCGCGCAATTCCCAGACGATACGCAGCGTCCAGCGCCGGCCGAGCAGGTCGAGCAGCACCATGATCGGCCGGCCCGTGGTCGAGCCGCGCACCGCGCGTCTGGGCTTTCCTGAAACCGGCTTCGCCATCGAATCTCCGCTTGCCCGTTGCTACGGAATATGTAGCATATCGCTACGTTTATCGTAGCACGGGAGTCGACGATGTCACGCATGGCGCCGCTGCAGCCGCCCTATGCGCCGGAGATCCAGGCGCAATTCGACGCGATCATGCGCGGCGCCCCGCCGCTGCTGCTGTTCCGGGTGCTGGCCGGCCATGAACGCGCCTGGACCAAATTCCGCGCCGGCAGCCTGCTCGACCGCGGTCCACTGTCGTTGCGCGAGCGCGAGATTGTCATCGACAGGACCTGCGCGCTCACGGCCTGCGAATATGAATGGGGCGTCCATGTCGCGACCTTTGCGGAGGCGGCGCATCTGACGGATGAACAGGTGAGGGCGACGGTCGAGGGGGATGCGAAGGCCACGTGCTGGTCGCCAGCCGAACAGGCCCTGATCGCGGCCGTCGATGCGCTGCATCACCGCGCCACGCTTGGCGACGCCGAATTCGCCGCGCTGTCGGCCAATTTCGACGATGCGAAAATTCTCGAAATCATGCTGCTGTGCGGCTTCTATCGCACGGTGTCCTATGTCGCGAACGCGCTTGCGCTGCCGCCGGAGGAGAATGCGGCGCGATTTCCGGGGGCTGGGGTGACCTGACGGTCGCGCGATCGGATTCTCGAACCACCGTCCTCATGGTGAGGAGCGCGCTCTTCGCGCGCGTCTCGAACCACGAAGCGTTTGTCGTATCCTTCGAGACGCGGTCGAAGACGACCGCTCCTCCAGCCTGAACGCAATTGCGTTCAGGCGAGGATGAGGAAATCTTGCGGCCGGCGTCTACGCCACGCCGGCGCGCAGCAGATCGTGCAGATGCACGATGCCGATCGGCTTTTTCGCCTCGGTGACCAGCAGCGCGGTGATTTTCGAGGAGTTGAGGATTTCCAGCGCCTCGCTGGCCAGCAGGTCGCGGCTGATGGTCTTGGGATTCTTGGTCATCACGTCGTCGACTGCCACGGTCATCAGGTCGGGACGCATGTGGCGGCGCAGGTCGCCGTCGGTGACGATGCCGACGATGTGGCCATGGCGATCGACGATGCCGACGCAGCCGAAACCCTTGGAGGACATTTCCACCAGCGCGTCGGACATCTTGGTGCCCAGCGGCTTCAGCGGCACCGCGGCGCCGTCATGCATCAGGTCGCGGGTGTATTTCAGCATGGCGCCGAGCTTGCCGCCCGGATGCAGCACCGAAAAATCCACCGAGGTGAAGCCGCGGCCTTCGAGCAGCGCGATGGCCAGCGCGTCGCCGAGCGCCAGCAGCATCAGCGACGACGTGGTCGGCGCCAGGTTGTGCGGGCAGGCCTCGCGCGCCTTGGGCAGCGCCAGCGAGATGTCGGCGGCCTGCGCCAGCGTCGACTCGCTGTCGGCGGTCATGGCGATCAGCGGGATGCGGAAGCGTTTGGCATAGGTGATGAGGTTCTTCATCTCCGGCTGCTCGCCGGACCACGACAGGGCCATGATGATGTCGTCGGCGGTGATCATGCCGAGATCGCCATGGCTGGCTTCGGCGGCATGGACGAAGAAGGCGGGCGTGCCCGTGGAGGCGAAGGTTGCGGCGATCTTGCGGCCGATATGGCCGGACTTGCCGAGGCCGGTGATGATCAGCCGGCCGCGGGCGTTGCGGATCCGGTCGCAGGCCGCGGCGAAGGCTGGGCCGAGATCCGACTGCAGCGCGGCAGCCAGCGCGGTGACGCCGCTGGCCTCGGCGTCGAGGGTGCGCAGTGCCGAGGAAATTGCAGCGGTCGCCTGATCGGTCATCGACACCTGAGCCTGCGATTCCGAGGCTGCGGATTTTGAGCGTGCCATGCATTCATCCCGCGGACCGGAATTCTCGATTGGTCCGGCGCCCTTCCTAGCACGGCTGTGGCTTTGATGCGAAACGCCGCCGCCGCGATCTCAACGCCTCATTAACCATAGTTGTTTTAACTCCGTTAACGACAGGTTCGCGCCGCAGCGCGGCCGGCGCGTGGATCTAAAATTTTAAGTATTTGATTATGTTGGAGTATTCAGGATCGTGAGGACAGGTCCAGCCACGGGCCGCCGCCAGCGCGCAGTCGCTCTGCGTGCGCTGTCGGCTGGCCTGTGGCTGATCGGCATCGGCGCGCCAGCGCTGGCGCCCGCACC
>DATCUS010000060.1:0-2156 GCA_036561845.1 Tardiphaga sp.
CGACTGCGCCAGCCACCAGCGCGCCGCGCCGCCGAGCGGGCGGATGCCGGCGCTCTGCTCGTCGAGGACATAAAGACAGATCACCGGCGCGCCGGTCTTCGACGCGGCATGCAATGCAGGGTGATCGGAGAGGCGGAGATCGTCGCGAAACCAGACGATGCAGGGGGATGTGTCGGTCATCGGACTTTCTAACACGGACGTTGCGCAATGTTTCCGCTCCGTCCCCAGCGATCTTTTGCAACTTTGTACGGGCTGGCGCGTATCTCGACACCATTGCGCAGCAGATATTCCGGAGGCCGACGTGAAGCGATACGCATTTCTCTATCTGGCGACGTTCCTCGTCCTGATCCCCATCGACTTCCTGTTTCTCGGCACCATCGCCAAGGGCTTCTTCCAGTCTGAAGTCGGCGACATGCTCGGCGAGGTCCGCCTCGCGCCGGCGATTCTGTTCTATCTCCTCTATATTGTCGGCATCCTGGTGTTCGTCAGCGGCTCGCCCGACGCCACCTGGCAATCGACGCTGCTCTACGGCGCGCTGTTCGGTCTGTTCTGTTACGCGACCTTCGAGCTGACGGCGCTGTCGCTGCTCAAGCACTGGACTTGGCCGGTGGTCGTCATGGATGTCGCGTGGGGCAGCTTCGTCACAGCACTCTCGGCGACGCTCGGCCTGTTGATCGCCAACTGGCTGGCGGCGAAGATCTAGAACGGGCGTCGGCGGACAGGTCTCCGCCGACGCTCGGCCGCCTAGATGCCTTGCCCGCCGGACACCTCGATGCGCTGCGCATTGACCCAGCGGTTGTCCTCGGACAGCAGGCTGGCGATCATCGGTCCGACGTCATCAGGGAGTCCGGCGCGACCGAGCGCCGTCATGTCGGCGAAGATCCTGTTGACCTCGGGATTATCGCGGACGGCGCCGCCGCCGAAGTCGGTCTCGATGGCGCCCGGCGCCACGGTGTTGACCGTGATGCCGCGGGATCCCAGCTCCTTCGCCATATAGACGGACAGCACTTCGACGGCGCCCTTCACCGCTGCATAGGCGGCGTAGCCGGGAAACGACACCCGGGTCAGGCCGGAAGACAGGTTGACGATGCGGCCGCCATCGGCGATGAGCGGCAGCAGCGTCTGGGTGAGGAAGTAGACCCCCTTGAAGTGCACGTTCACCAGCCGGTCGAACTGCGCCTCGGTGGTGTCGGCGATCAGCGCGTAGTCGCCGTGACCGGCATTGTTGACGAGACGATCGAACGTCTCGCGCTGCCAGTGTGCGCGCAAGACTTGCGACAGCCGTCCGGCGAAATCGGCGAAGCCCGCGACCTCTCCGGTATCGAGCCGCAACGCAACCGCCTTGCGACCCATGGCCGCGATCTCGGCGACCGCGGCCTGGGCGTCCTCCGCGCGGCTTTGATAGGTCAGGATGACGTCGCCGCCGCGGCGGGCGATGCTGAGTGCGGTATTGCGGCCGAGCCCGCGGCTGGCGCCGGTGACGAGGGCGATGCTGGTCATGCTTCAACTCCTGTTGCGATGACCGTCTCGATATCCGTCGGGTCACCGGCCGTCGTTGCCGAAACCTCGACGTTGCTTGCTCATTCCTCCTGCGAGGCTGCGCAATCGTCCGGGATGGGTTAAGGTCGCGCCATGACCGACGCCCTGCTCAATGCTGTCAGCCGCTACGTGACGGCGCATGCCGACCCGGCCGGCCTTGCCCAGACGCCCATTGCCGGACTGACCACCATCCGCTCGAACGCGCCGAGCGGACTGGTCCACGCGATCTCGCGACCGCTCGTCTGCCTCGTGCTGCAGGGACGCAAGCAGGTGGCGATGGGCACGCAGACCTTCACGTTCGGCGCCGGCGACTCGCTGCTGATCACGGCAGATGTGCCGACCGTCAGCCAGATCACCCGCGCCAGTGACGCCGCGCCCTATCTCTCGCTGGTCTTCGACATCGACCCCGCGGTCATCGCCGAGCTGACGTTGCAGATGGGCGCGGTGAGCGTGACCGACGGCGCGGCAGTCCGCGTCGAGCTTACCGATGGCGAGGTCGCAGACGCCGCGCTGCGGCTGATGCGCCTGCTGGAGCGGCCGGCCGCGGTGCCGGTGCTTCATGCGCAGCTGGTGCGCGAAATGCACTACTGGCTGCTGGCCGGCCGGCACGGACCGGC
>DATCUS010000061.1:0-18199 GCA_036561845.1 Tardiphaga sp.
TCTCGTCCAAACAAGAGCTCAGGGATCGCATCATGGCCGCCATCGACTTCTTCAATCGCGATCCCGTCGTCCACACTTGGACCTACAAACTTGACAAGGCCGCTTGATATGATTCGAATTTCAAAATCGCTGATCTAGTGCAGGAGATTTTTGCCGCCGCGGGAAATCCCGATCCCGCCGTGCGCGACCGCTCGCTGTTCACGGCCAGCCTAGCCGATGACGCGAAATGGGTGGTGACCGGGCAGTATTCGTGGTCGCGCACCTTCACCGGCAAGCAATCGATCCTTGCCGATCTGCATGGTCACGTCCGCTCGCTGCTGGTCGATCGGGCGCGGACGATCGCGCACCGGTTCATCGCGGACGGCGACCACGTCGTGGTCGAGGCGCGCGGCGACAATCTTACCAAGGCGGGAATCCGCTACGACAACGACTATTGCCTGGTGTTCCGGCTGGAGAACGGACAGATCAGGGAGGTCAGGGAATATTGCGACTCGGTGCTGACCGAGAAGGCGCTGGGGCGTTTTCCAGAAGCGCGAAAGCTTGCGGGTTGATGCAGTGAGCGTGATCACTCACGATCGTCACCCCTGCGCACGCGTTGCGTGCGCAGGGACGACATTGATGTCGGGATCACGCCGCCTTGGTCTTGAGGTGGCCGAACATGATGTTGCGGGCTTCGTCGTCCATCTCGGTCTTGAAGGTGAACTTGTCCTTCAGAGCGATCGCCCGCGCCGCAGCCGGTCTGGCCGAGACTTCGTCGTGCAGCCGCTTCACGTTGGGATATTTTGTGAACACGTCGTCGCCAAGCACGTAGGGCGCCAGCCGCGCCCAGCCCCAGAACGCCATGTCGACGATGGTGTAGGTGTCGCCGACCATGTAGCGGCTCTTGGCGAGATGATCGTCGATGATCTTGTAATGGCGATGGGCTTCGTACTGATAGCGGTTATGCGCGTATTCCAGGTCCTTCGGCGCCGCATGCTTGAAGTGCACGGCCTGGCCGGAATAGGGGCCGAGACCGGTGGCGACGAACATCAGCCATGACAGGAGCTGCGCCCGGTTGGCAGGCGTGGTGGGCGGCAGGAACTTGCCGGTCTTCTCGGCGAGGTAAAGCAGGATCGCGTTGCTATCGAACACGAACACGCCGTCATCGTCGATCGCAGGCACCTTGCCGTTCGGATTGACCTTGAGGAATTCCGGCTTGAACTGATCGCCCTTGCGGGTATCGACCGGCACCAGCTCGTAAGGCAGGCCGGACTCTTCCAGGAACAGCGCGACCTTGTTCGGGTTCGGCGCTCCGTTGAAGTAGAATTTGAGCATCGCAGATCTCCCTGCTTTTGTTGCCGACAGAAATCGGGACGCGGCGGCATCGCCGCGGGCGCTATGTCCATGCTCAAATTCTGCGAAAAGCACAACCGGCGGCTTCGGAGGGGCACGCATGCGGCCGCCGAGGCTACGTATCGCCTCGCTTGCCGTCCGATCCCGATGAATACCTACCCTGCTGCCATCTCGGAGCGGATTTCCGCGCGCAGTTCGTCGATCAGCCGCAGGCCCTTGTTGGTCTCGACGTGCCAGAAGGTCCAGCCGTTGCAGGCGCCGGCGCCCTGTGCCACCGCGCCGATGCGGTGGATCGAGCCGACCTTGTCGCCGAGCATGATGGCGCCGTCGGCGCGCACCAAAGCGCCGTGGCGCTTCTTGGAGTCGACCAGCCTGGTGCCGGGCGAAATCATGCCGCGCTCGATCAGTTCGGAGAATGCGACGCGAGGCGCATCGCGCGCGGTCATGAACGGCGCCAGCGTGGCTTCCGGCAGCGGCTCAATGGCGGCGATGCGCGCTTCCGCCGCCGCCGCATAGGCCTGCTCGCGTTCGAAGCCGATGTATCGGCGGCCAAGACGTTTTGCCACGGCGCCTGTGGTGCCGGTGCCGTTGAACGGATCGATCACGAGATCGCCGGGTTTTGACGACGACAGCAGCACGCGCGCCAAAAGGCCTTCCGGCTTTTGCGTCGGATGAACCTTCTTGCCGTCGGCGCCTTTGAGGCGCTCTTCGCCGGTGCACAGCGGGATCAGCCAGTCGGAACGTGCCTGCACATCCTCGTTCGCCGCCTTCAGGGCTTCATAGTTGAACGTATAGCCTTTTGCCTTTTCGTCGCGCGCCGCCCAGATCATGGTCTCGTGCGCGTTGGTAAAACGGCGGCCGCGGAAATTCGGCATCGGATTGGTCTTGCGCCACACGATGTCGTTGAGAACCCAGAAGCCGAGGTCCTGCATGATCGCGCCGACGCGGAAAATATTGTGATAGGAACCGATCACCCACAGCGTCGCCGACGGTTTCATGATGCGGCGGCAGGCGAGCAGCCAGGCGCGGGTGAAATCGTCGTAAGCTGCGAAGGATGAAAACTTGTCCCAGTCGTCGTTGACGGCATCGACATGCGATTCGTCGGGACGCTTGAGGTCACCCTTGAGCTGCAGATTGTAGGGAGGATCCGCGAATACCAGGTCGACGGAACCGGCCTGGAGCTTCGACATCTCGGCGACGCAATCGCCTACGACGATACGGGTACTCGATTGGGACTCAAATTTAGTGCGGGGCGCCTTTGCAGACGCCCCGCGACGCGACACAACCATGACTCAATTACTCTGACTCAGGCGACGCTGTCGGCGACGCGGGACTAAACAACCGACTGGCGATACATTGACCGCGCAAAGTAAAAATCGACTTAATCGAAGATGCAATCGAACGAGATTGGTGATTGTTCACAAGCGCGTCCCACTAGGCAATTTTTGCCGGGCAGGTTATTGATTAATGGAATGGAAATTCTACGTGACTGCCGCGTTGGATATCGGCGAAAGCGCTGCCTTCGAGCCGGAATGAGGAAAAACCACCATGCGTTACGATGACTTCCGCCGCAGCGACGATATCGATGACCGTCGCGACGATAGCGGCGGCGGTGGTGGCGGCGGCTTCGGCCTGCCGATGGGGGGCGGCGGACTCGGCATCGGCACCATCATCGTGCTCGGTCTTGTCGGTTACGCCTTCGGAATCGACCCGCGCATCCTGATCGGCGGCGCAGAAATTCTCACCGGCGGCAGTCAGGCGCCGAGCTATCAGACCGATCGCCGGTCCGAACCCGCCAAAAGGGGGGCGCCGACCGACGAAGTGGGTAGCATGATCGCCGGCATCCTCGGCGAAATCGACGATCGCTGGAGCGAGATCTTCCAGGCCAGCGGGCAGACCTATACCGGGCCCCGCATCGTATTGTTTCGCAACGCGACCAATGGCGGGCGCTGTGGCATGGCGCAGTCGGCGATGGGCCCGTTCTACTGTCCGCCGGACAAGCAGATTTTCCTCGACACCAGCTTTTTCCGTCAGGTCGAGACCCGATTTCGCGGCTGTTCGGGCAGCGCCTGCAAATTCACCGCGGCCTATATCATCGCCCATGAGGCCGGCCATCACATCCAGAACCTGCTAGGCATCCTGCCGCGCGTGACGCGGTTGCAGCAGCAGGCCGGCAGCAAGGCGGAAGCCAACGCGCTGCAGGTGAAGGTCGAGTTGCAGGCCGATTGCCTCTCGGGCGTCTGGGTCAACCGCGAGGAGAAGAAGCGTCCGGGCTTCGTCGAACCCGGCGACATCGAAGCGGCATTGCAGACCGCAACTGCGATCGGCGACGACACGCTGCAGCGCCAGGCGCAGGGACGCGTGGTGCCGGACTCTTTCACTCACGGCTCGGCCGCGCAGCGCAAGCAATGGTTCATGACCGGTTATCAGAAGGGCACGGTACAGGCCTGCAATACGTTCGCGGCGGGGGCGTTGTGAACGTAGCTGGACGAGCATTGACCGTCATGGCCGGGCTTGTCCCGGCCATCCACGTCTTTGCTTTTGAGAGAGTTTGAAGACGTGGATGCCCGGCACAAGGCCGGGCATGACGAGAAGAGGCAGTCATGTCCTCCACCGACGATCCAAAACCATTCATCGCGCTCAACATCGCGGTACTGACGATTTCCGACACGCGGACGCTCGAGGATGACAAATCCGGAACGACGCTGGCGGAGCGTCTTACGGCGGCCGGCCACACCCTCGCGGCGCGCGAGATCGTCGTCGACGATGTCGATGCGATCCGCATCGTCATCAGGCGATGGATCGCAGATCCCGGCATCGATGCCGTCATCACCACCGGCGGCACCGGCTTCACGGGGCGCGACGTCACGCCGGAGGCGATCGAGCCGCTGTTCGAAAAGCGCATGGATGGTTTCTCGATCGCATTCCACATGCTGAGCTACGCCAAGATCGGCGCCTCGACGATCCAGAGCCGCGCCACCGCCGGTGTCGCCGGCGCCACCTATATCTTCTGCCTGCCCGGCTCGCCGGGCGCCTGTCGCGACGGCTGGGACGGCCTTCTTGGCCCCCAGCTCGATTACCGGACCCGGCCCTGCAATTTCGTGGAGATCATGCCGCGGCTGGATGAACATCTGCGGCGGCCGAAAGCGCAGGGTGCTTCGATTTGACGGCCGTCAATGCCGGCGATCGTCGCCGCGAACTTCACAGTTCGCGCTCCCAGGTCTCGCCGATCAGGTCGTGGCCGAAGCTGCGGTGCGGCTCGGTGGCGACCAGCACGAAGCCGGCGTTCTGATAGATCCTGCGTGCGGCGACCAGGATGCTCTGGGTCCATAGCGTGATCTTGCGATAGCCGCAGGCCCGGGCAAACGCGATGCACTCATCGACCAGCCGTTGGCCGAGGCCCTGGCCGCGCCCGGCCGGGTCAACCAGCAGCAGCCGCAATTTGGCGATATCGTCGGTGTGCTTGACCAGGAATACCGAACCGGCCTGGGCGCCGTCGATGTCGGCGATCCAGCAGCGTTCCCGCGAAGCGTCGAACGAGGTCAGGAATTTTGCCGCGATCTCCGCGACCAGCGCCTCGAACGATGAGTCAAAACCGTATTCGCTGGCATAGAATGCGCCATGGCTCTGCACCACCCATCCCATGTCGCCCGGGCGGCGGCCGCGCAGGATCGCGGGAACCGGCGAACTGTCCGATCCACCCAGCAGGCGCTCGATCGCGGCCATCGCGCCCGTCAGCCGCCGGCGATCGCCGGCCGACATGGTGGTCAGCATGGCCGCGACATCGTTATGCGAACTGCGATTGAGTTTGGCGAATGCCTGGCGGCCCTTGGCGGTCAGGCTGAGCCGATATTGCCGCCGGTCCGACGGTAGCGGCCTGCGGGTGATCAATCCGTCTTCATCGAATTTCTGGATGATCCGGCTGAGATAGCCGGCATCGAGACCGAGTTCGATCCCGATCTCTTTCGCCGCCGGCTCGTCCCGGTGCGCGAGTTCGTACAATACCCGCGCTTCGCTCAGCGAGAACGGGCTTTTCAGCAATTGCTGGTCGAGCACGCCGAGCTTGCGGGTGTAGAAGCGGTTGAAGGACCGTACCGCGGCGATCTGGTCTTCGGAATCCGGCTGCGACATGGCTCCTCCCAGGATATTTGCCACTATCAAATAATTATTTGACTTTGGCAAGTATCCGGGGTCAGGCCACCATGATCCGGCTGCGCAGCAACGTGCGCGAGGAGCGGCCGAGTTGCCGCAGCAGCCTGGCCTCGGAGCGGCGGGCATCGGGTGCGTAGCCGCCCAGCCGGTCGTAATGGTCGCGCGCGATCAGCAAGCCCTGGTCCGCCGAGGGCCCGGCGATCATGCGGGCCACGGACTTGAAACCGTCCCACAGCGTCGTGTCGGCATAAGGTGAACGGGCGTAACGGAAGATGCCGGCACGAGGCCGGTCGCTGCCCGCGACGCACTGGATGAATTGCGTGGTCTCCTCGATCCACCCCGAATCCAGCACAGCGCCGGCGTGCAGGAACATCAGCCATGGCGAGCGGGCCTGGCGGGCGCCGGCCGCCAGCGCCGCCGCATGCGTTCCCTCAAACGCGAGGAAGCGACATCCGGCAACGTCGGCCACGCGCTCGATCACGCCGGTCCGGGCCCGATCGACCAGCAGCACCTCACGCACCACGCCGGCCGCGGCGCCCGGCACCAGTGCGGCGAGGGTCGCGACGGCAGTCCGCTCGACGCCTTCGGTTGGGATAATAACGCTCAGCATTACAGCCCTTGGATGCTTCTAACAGTCGGAAAATGGCGCACTGTTATCACCTTGTCATACTCAAATCAGCCATCCCGGCTGCAGCTTTTTGCGGCAAGCATCAACGGCGGCGCCGCCGGACGCAATTTCATTCGGCTGTTGATCGTGCTTTTGTGTTCTTGATTTGTTCTCATGACGTGCTATGTTCTGGCCATGAGCCGAGCATCCTCTCATGCCCTCAAGCACCCGCCGGTCACGGCGCCCTCCGAGCCGGCGGGTGCACCTTCTCCGTTTCCCGAACTGGCGGTTGCGATCGAGCGCGACCGGCTTCGCGGCCGCGGTGCGCAATCCAATGTCAGCGGCCGCTTCGAGGCTGAAGCACGCGTCGCCTTCGACGACGGCTGGCAAAGCCTCGACGAACTGCCGCCGTTCAAGACCACGGTTGCGATCGATACCGCGCGCAAGGTGATTACCCGCAACGACTCGCCCGATATCGGCTTCGACCGTTCGATCAATCCCTACCGGGGCTGCGAGCATGGCTGCGTCTACTGCTTCGCGCGGCCGACGCATGCTTTTCTCGGCCTGTCGCCGGGGCTCGACTTCGAATCCAAACTGTTCGCCAAGCCCGACGCGCCCCAGCTTCTGGAAAAGGAGCTGGCGGCGCAGGATTACGAACCGCGCATGATCGCGATCGGCACCAACACCGATCCCTATCAGCCGATCGAGCGCGAGCGGAAGATCATGCGCGGCATTCTCGAAGTGCTGGAACGCACGGGCCATCCGGTCGGCATCGTCACCAAGTCGGCGCTGGTGACGCGCGACATCGATATTCTGGCGCGGATGGCGAAGCGCAGTCTCGCCAAGGTCGCGATTTCGGTCACGACGCTCGACCCGAAACTCGCGCGCACCATGGAGCCGCGGGCCTCGACGCCGCCCAAACGGCTGGAAGCGTTGCGGCAACTGGCCGAGGCGGGAATTCCGGCCACCGTCATGGTGGCGCCGGTGATCCCGGCGCTGAACGATTCGGAGATCGAGCGCATTCTCGATGCGGCGGCGCATGCCGGCGTCAGGGAAGCCAGCTACGTGCTGCTGCGGCTGCCGCTTGAAGTGCGCGATCTGTTCCGCGAATGGCTGATGGCGAATTATCCCGACCGCTATCGCCACGTCTTCACGCTCATCCGCGACATGCGCGGCGGGCGCGACTACGATTCGCAGTGGGGAACGCGGATGAAGGGCACGGGGCCGATGGCCTGGATGATCGGACGCCGCTTCGAGGTCGCCTGCGAGAAGCTCGGCCTGAACAAGCGCCGCTCGAAATTGACCACCGATCATTTCGCGCGGCCGAAACGCAGCGGGCAGCAATTGAGTTTGTTTTGAGGGCGCGGGGTTTTTCAACGTCGTCATTGCGAGGAGCAAAGCGACGAAGCAATCCACGCTTGTTTGTGGTGCCATGGATTGCTTCGTCGCAAGGGCTCCTCGCAATGACGGATGGAGAGTAACATGAGTGATACGTCATCAGCACCGGTTCCGCACCTCACCGTCATCACGCTCGGCGCCGGCAATATGCGCGCCAGCATCGCGTTCTACGAAGCGTTGGGCTTCGAACGGAAGTTTCGCGCCACCGGCGAAGCGGTGGCGTTCTTCGACACCGGCGGTGCGGTGCTCGCGCTGTTTCCGTGGGATCAGTTGGCGCAGGACGTCACGCTTCCCGAAAAGCCGCGGCCGTGGTCGTTTCGCGGGGCGACGCTGGCCTGGAATTGCCGTACGGCCGAGGAGGTCGACCAGGTGCTCGATTTCGCCATTTCGAAGGGCGCATCGCTGTTGAAGCCCGCGCACAAGACCAATTACGGCGGCTATTCCGGATATTTTGCCGATCCCGACAACCACCCCTGGGAAGTCGTGGCTGCACCCGGCATCGAGGTGGGCGAGGATAGGCGCGTTCATCTGCCGGACTGACAGCCGGCAAATTAGCTACGATCGAGATTGAATAACGGGAATTGTGCCGAGTTCCCGGTTGCGTCGCCGGGCTTGCTTGCGCACGATCCCGGCATGATTCGCGATAAATCCGCCAGGATCGATAGATCCGCCAAAGACGACAAACCCGCCAAAAACCAAGCGAGGCTGCCGAAGGGCGTGATCGCGGTCGCGCCGCCGAGCTTTCGGCGCGAGCGCGCGCTGATCAAGCGCGGCGTCTGGCCGGTGGCCGGCTGCGACGAGGCCGGGCGCGGGCCGCTGGCCGGTCCGGTGGTGGCCGCGGCCGTGGTGCTTGATCCCAAGCGCATCCCCAAGGGCCTCGACGATTCCAAGCGCCTCACCGCCGAGCGGCGCGAGGAACTGTTCGAGGAGATCTGTGCCACCGCCTCTTTCGCGGTGGCTTTCGCCGCGCCGGCGCGGATCGACCGCGACAATATTCTGCGTGCCTCGCTGTGGGCGCTGGCGCGCGCGGTCCACGCCCTGCCGGACCGGCCGCAGCACGTCTTCGTCGATGGCCGCGACAGGATTGAGGCCGCTTGCAACTGCGAGGCGGTGATCGGCGGCGACGGCCTGGTGCTGTCGATCGCCGCGGCGTCGATCATCGCCAAGGTGACCCGCGACCGGCTGATGTGCCAGCTGGCGCAGGAATGCCCGGGCTACGGCTTCGAGGCCCACAAGGGCTATGGCGTGCCGGAGCATCTGGCGGCGCTCGGCCGTCTCGGCCCGACGGTGCACCACCGCCGCTTCTTCGCGCCGGTGGCGGCGTCGCGCGAGAAGCACGAGGCGATGGCGCGGGCCGGTGCGCTGCTGGCGGAGAAAGCTGCGGAAACCGTCGAGATCGCGGTCGCTGCCGGCTGATCCGGTTGCTTCACCGCCCCCCGCGCTCTATCACCGACCCAGATTGAATCCGCGCGGTCGCTTGATGCGTTTCACCTCCCTGATTGTTGAACTGATCCGCGCCCGGCCGCGGCTGATGTTCTGGGTCGTCGTGCTGTTCCAGGCCGCGCTGTGGCTGATCGTGCCGTTGCTGCTGTACCGCGGACCGCCCGGCGACGTCGCCACCGTGCTGGCGTTCGGGCGGGAATACCAGGTCGGGACCGATCTTGGGCCGCCGCTGGCATTCTGGCTGGCCGACATCGCCTTCCGCGCCGCCGGCAACAACGTGTTCGGCATCTATCTGCTGGCGCAATTGTGCTTCATCGTTACCTTCAACGCGCTGTATCTGCTGGCACGCGGCATTGTCGGAGGCCCGCAGGCCGTGGTCGCGGTGCTGCTGACGCTCACCGTCACGGCATTCAGTTCGCCCGGTGTTGCCTTCGGGCCCGAGGTGCTGGCGCGGCCGCTGTTCGCGCTGGTGCTGCTGCACGCTTGGCAGGTGATCGGCCTGGGCCGTCGCAGCGCCTGGTTCGCGCTGTCCCTCGAGGCCGGGCTGCTGCTGCTGACCACCACCAGTGCGCCGTGGCTGCTGCTGCTGCCGGTGGCCTTCGGCCTGTCCACCGTCCGCGGCCGCCGCAACCTGGCGTCGTTCGATCCGTTGTTTGCCGTGCTGGTGATCGTCGCGCTGGTGCTGCCCTGGTCGATCTGGGTGATGCGCGCCGGTTTCCGTGTCCTGCCGGAACTGCCGCGGCTCGACGATCCCGCCGCCATCGCCGCCGCCTGGGGCGGGCTGCTGGCCGGCCTGCTGCTGGCGATGGCCGGCATTGTGGTGCTGACCGTGTTGAACTGGGGCCGCGTGGTGCGCCAGCCGGACGACGCGCCGATCGTGTTCCGCGCGCCGGTCGATGCGCTGGCGCGCCACTACGTGTTCTTTTTCGCGGTCGCGCCAGCCCTGATCGGCAGCCTCGCCGCGGCGCTTTACGGGCGCGACCAGGTGGTCGGCGGCGCCGGCATCGCGCTGCTGATGACGGGCCTCGCGGTGGTGGTAGCCACCGGCGATCTCATCCATCTGCGGCGCCAGCAAATGCTGCGCAAGGTGTGGGCCTTCGCCATCGTCGCGCCGGCGCTGGCGGCCTTTGTGACCACGTTGATCCTGCCCTGGGTCGGCGGCGGCGAGGAACCGACGACGCTGCCGGCCAGCGCCATCGGCAGATTCTTCGGCGACAGTTTCGAGCGCCGCACCAACCGGCCGCTGCAGGCGGTCGCTGGCGACCCGCAGCTCGCCGCGCTGATCGGCATGAGCGCATCGCGACCGCATCTGCTGCTCGACGGGACTGCGCCGCGGACGCCCTGGATCAATCCGGAGAAGTTTATCGAAACCGGCGGCGTGGTGGTGTGGCGTGCCGCCGATACCGTCGGGACGCCGCCGGACAACATCGCCAGACGTTTTCCCGGCCTGGTGCCCGAAGTGCCGCGCGCCTTCGAGCGGCTGGTCGGCGGCCGTCAGCCGCTGCTGCGGATCGGCTGGGCCATCGTGCGGCCGAAGGCGCCGTAACGATCCGCCTACAGTTCGAGCTCCAGCGCCAGCATGAAGACCCGCGGCGTGCCCTGCGCGAAGGTGCCGAACGACGCCACGCTTGCCCAGTAATTGGTATCGGCGACGTTCTGCACCGTGCCGCGAAGGGTTGTCTTGCGGCCGTCGACATAAGTGACATAGCGTGCGCCGAGATCGAGCCGGGTCCATTCCGGCAAGACCTGGGTGTTGCCAGCGTTGACATATTGCCGGCCGGTGTGAATCAGCGTGCTTGTCAGGGTCAGGCCCGGGGCGCCCGGCAGATCCCATTCGCTACCGAGATTGAATTGCGCGGATGGCACGCCGATCGGCGTCTTGCCGAGGTTGGCGGCCGTTGCCGTTCGTGTCACGGCGGCGTCGAACAGCGTCAGCCCGCCGACAGCGCGGAGGCCGGGCGTGATTTCGCCGAACACGCTGAGTTCTGCACCGCGCACGCGCTGCTCGCCGCCCGCCGAGTAAACGCCGGCATTCAACTCGCCATTCGGCTTGGTGATCTGGAACAGGCTGAACGTCGTGCCGATCCGGCCGAAGTCGACCTTCACGCCGGTTTCATATTGCTTGGTCCGGTAGGGTGCGAGCACTTCGCCGGCGTTGACCGCCGTGGACGGCGCGGTGTCTCCCCGGCTGAGGCCTTCGATAAAATTGGCGTATAGCGACACATGATCGATCGGCCGCACCACCAGGCCGGCCATCGGCGTGGTGGCGCTCTGATCATAGGAGGACGTCTGCAGGCCCGTGGTCGCGGAGAAATTGTGCGCGATCACCTGCTGGCGGCGGACACCGAGAGTCAGTGCGACGCGCTCGTCCAGTACCGACATCGTGTCGGCAATCGCCACGCCATTCAGCGTGGTGTCGGACAGCCGCGGTTTGAACGAAGGAATCGTATAGCCCTGCTCGGGTTGAGCGATCGGGTTGTAGATGTTGGAAGCATAGGATTGTCCGGCCGGAAACGCCCGGTATTGCTGCTCGTCATAGTGCGATCCCTGCACCGAAACGGCGTGATGAACGAAGCCGGTGTCGAATTTGGCCCGGACACCGCCGTCGAAGGTGAAGCGATCAACATCGAGATTATAATATTGCGGCGTGGTCGTGGTGTCGCCCCGGGCATTGTAGATGTTCGGTACGCCGAAGAAACGTTCAACGTTGGTCTTCGAGCCGCCGACGTCGCCGAACAGCGTGACCTGGTCGGACAGGTCCAGTTCGTTCTTCCACAGCGCCGAGGATTCCTTGATCCGCGACCATTCCCAGGACTGGGTGAGGTTGGTACGACCGTCGGGCGCTGCCGGCACGGCGAGGCCGCTGGAAATCGTGAACGGGCGGGTCGGCGCCTGAATGCGCTCGTTCTGGGTCAATGCGTAGATCCAGGAGCGGTATCGTTCGCCCTGGTAATCGAACGCCAGCGAACCGACCTGCAGGCGATCCGACTGGTGATCGAGCGCGGTGTCGCCGCCGCCGAGCTTGCCGTTGAAGCGCAGGCCGAATTCGCGATGCTCGCCGAAGCGGCGCGAGAGGTCGATGTTCGTTTCGGCGAAGCCTTTGGAGACGTAGCCGATTCCGATGCGGCTCAGGTCGGCATCGGCGCGTTTAGGGACGACGTTGATCACGCCACCCACGCCGCCATTCGGCGAGACCCCGGACAGCATCGCTGACGGTCCCTTGAAGACTTCGATCCGATCGACATAGGTGTTGAAGACGCGGAAATTCGGCGCGATGCCGTAGACGCCGTCGAACGCGACCTCGCCGGACGTTCCCTCGGCGATCGGAAAGCCGCGAATGTAGAAGGAATCGACCAGGCCTCCGACCGGGCTGGTGACGCGAACAGACGGGTCCAGCAACAACGCATCGGCGGCCGTCGCGGCCTGCAGATTTCGCACGGTCTCGTTGGTGTAGCTCGCCGTCGCGAACGGCGATCTGAATGTGTCCGTATTGCCGAGCATGCCGAGACGGCTGCCGCGCGCCACCTGACCGCCGGCGAAAACGGGTGGCCTGTCTGATGTCGCGCGACGCTCAGCTGTTCCGATGTCCGGAGCGCGCGCTGCGGCAGGCGCCGGCGAGCGGCGCACTGCGCCGTAGGAGACCCGTCGTTTTGCCGCGACCGGCTTGGCGCGTGCCGGTTTCGGCGCGTCCACGGTCACCGGCGGCAGGATCTGACCGGACGTCTGGGCGTGGATACTGGACGGCAACATGGCAAGCGAACCCGACAGAACAAGCAGGCTCACGCCACCGAGGCAACGGCAACGAGACATAGACATCCTGACACCGGCGCGTGAGCCGGTTTGCTGGCATTAATCGATACGGGCGATCCCGTAGCGGTTATGGGGGAGGTGGCATCGAGTGCCGTGGCTTCGCGATGAACGGCCGAGCAGGCCGCATCGCAGCTTCAGCGATCGTCATGCGGTGAGCACAACGTGCTGTGTTGTCGGCTCCGATGGCGTGTCAGTCCTCCGCGCATAAAAGAAGCATCAAGGCGTGCGAACGCATTGATGCGCGACATGTGACGGGCTTTTCGTCGGCCCATTGTTTCTTGTGATGTCGGAACGGGACGCGATCGTCAATCAACCGGGAGCAACACTAGACAGCTTCTATATTTGAAAGGTTCGAACCTGCCGCGCTTCGGCTGTGTCAACGTGCGGCAGAAGCGCTGGAGCTGCCCTTCAGGCGTTGCGACGATATGCGCCACTCTACGAAGCTGATGTCCATATCCGCACCAGCGGCCCATCTGCGCCGAACACAGGATCGGTCTTCGGCAGTTTCACCTTCGGAATAATCGCCAGCGCCTTGCGATAGTTCTCCGGCGTCGGCCGCGTGACCTGCATGGTGGCGCCCGGCGGGTAGGCGCCGACCACGCTGAGGTCGTGGCTGGCGAACAGGCATTTGTGGCCGGTGCCTGCGGGCAGCACGGCGACGTCGCCGGCGGTGATCTCGACGGCCTCGCCCTGCTCGCCGCCGAACAGCACCAGCGCGCGGCCGCGCGCCACGCCCAGCGCTTCATGCACCGTGGTGTGATAGTGCTGGAAATCGTAGATGCCGTCGCGCCACATCTGGCCCCAGCCGTTGGCCTCGAACAGCCGTTCGATGGCGTGTTCCGGCAGCCGTCCGGACGCCTCGATGGCGCCCTTGTAGAGCAGCAGCGGCAGCCGATTGTTTGGCACCAGCCCGTCGTCGTCGAAGGACAGGAGCAGCGGCTTGATGGTGTCGGTGGTTGCAGTCATCGGGCCTCCGTCATGTGCCCGGACCAACCCGCAGCCCCCCGCCGATGTTCCCGTCACGCAGCGGGGGGAATTTCGAACACCAGACAGGTGGTGGTCGCATGGGCGAGCAATCGGCCGCCGGCATCGGTGATGCGCGCTTCGGCGGTGGCGGCGCGGCGGCCGACATTCAGCGTGCGGCCTTCGGTGCGCACCGTGCCGGACTCCCTGGACATGCCGCGGATAAAACTGATCTTGAATTCCAGCGTGGTGTAGCCGCTGCCCGGCGGCAGCATGCTGTGCACGGCCAGCCCCATGGCGGAATCCAAGAGGATCGCGGCGTAGCCGCCGTGCACCGAACCGATCGGATTGTAGTGCCGGAAGCCGGGCACGCTGTGCAGCACGACGACGCCGCGTTCGGCACTGCAGTCGAACGGCGCGACATTCTCCATGATCGGCGGTTCCGGCAGTTCTCCGGCGAAGATCTTGCGCACGAAGTCGAGGCCGGGCATCGAGGCCATCAGCGCGGTGGGGACGACGTCGTAGCGCGGGGAAGGGGCGTGGGTCATGGCGGCTCCGTCATGTTGTGATGACGGACATCATATGAAGCGGCGAGATGCGAAGCCAGCATTTTGGAAGGTGCAGCCAACTCCGCCGTCATCCTGAGGTGCCGTCGCTCTTGCGACGGCCTCGAAGGATGCGCCACGCACTCGTTGCCGCATCCTTCGAGGCTCGCCCTGTCGGGCGAGCGCCTCAGGATGACGGTGTTTGAGTTTGCTTTTACGACGCCTTGTTCGCGCGCATCAAATCCGAAAACCGCCGGAACAGGTAATGCGAATCGCGCGGGCCGGGCGAGGCTTCCGGGTGGTATTGCACCGAGAACACCGGCTTGCCCTCGAGCTGGATGCCGCAATTGGAGCCGTCGAACAGCGAGATGTGGGTCTGCAGCGCACCGGCGGGGAGGGTCGTCTCGTCCACCGCGAAGCCGTGGTTCATCGAGGTGATCTCCACCTTGCCGGTGGTCTCGTCCTTGACCGGATGGTTGGCGCCGTGATGGCCCTGATGCATCTTCTTGGTCTTGGCGCCGACGGCGAGGCCGAGCATCTGATGGCCGAGGCAGATGCCGAAGGTCGGCGTGCCCGAGGCGATCACCTGCTGGATCACCGGCACGGCATATTTGCCGGTCTCGGCGGGATCGCCGGGCCCGTTCGAGAGGAATACACCGTCCGGCTTCAGCGCCATGATGTCCTCGGCCGAGGTGGTGGCGGGCACCACCGTGACCTTGCAGCCTTCGCCGGCCAGCAGGCGCAGGATGTTGCGCTTGATGCCGTAATCGATGGCGACGACATGGAATTCCGGTGCGGTCTGGCGGCCAAAGCCCTTTTCCCATTCCCACGGGGTCTCATCCCAGCTGTAACGCTGGGACGAGGTCACCATCGGCACCAGGTCCATGCCCTCGAGGCCGGGCCATTCGCGGGCTTCCTGCTTCAGCCCGTGCAGGTCGAACTGGCCGTCGCGGGCGTGCACCAGCACCGCGTTGGGCATGCCCTTTTCGCGGATCAGCGCGGTCAAGGCGCGGGTGTCGATGCCCGACAGGCCGATGATGCCGCGCGCCTTCAGCCACTGGTCGAGGTCGCGGGTCGAGCGGTAATTCGACGGATCGGTGATCGCAGCGCGCAGGATTACCCCGCGGGCGCCCGGCGTCGCCGCCATGTTCACCGTCTCGATATCCTCGTCGTTGGTGCCGACGTTGCCGATATGCGGAAAGGTGAAGGTGATGAGCTGTCCGGCATAGGAGGGATCGGTGAGGATCTCCTCGTAGCCGGTCATCGCCGTGTTGAAGCAGACTTCGCCGACGGCCTGGCCTTCCGCGCCGAGGCCGAAGCCTTCGAGCACGGTGCCATCGGCAAGCACGAGGAGCGCGGTCGGTTTGTGGTCCGGCCAGGCTGAAGCGTTTTCAGAGGGGGTCATGAGTGGATTACATAGTCCGCGGCCGGGCTTGCGTCAAAGCCGGAACAGGTAGATTCACATGACAATCGCCGGAAATGGCGGAAATTTGGGCGGTAAGGAGAGATGGACATGACCGAGGCAATGCCGATTCTGCTGGTTCCCGGTCTGGCCTCGTCGCCGCGGATCTACGCCCCGGTCATTCCCGCGCTGTGGCGCTGCGGCCCGGTGATGGTGGCCAACCACATCCGCGACGACAGCATGGCAGCGATCGCCCGCCGTATCCTGGCCGAGGCGCCGCCGCGCTTCGCGCTGGCCGGCCATTCGATGGGCGGCTACATCGCCTTCGAGATCGTCCGGCAGGCGCCGGAGCGGGTGATGCGGCTGGCGCTGCTCAACACCCAGGCCGGGCCGGACACGCCGGTGGCCAGCGAGCGGCGGCGCGGCCAGATCTCCCGGGTTGAAGCCGGAAGATTTCACGATGTGCTCGACGAGCTGTTTCCCGGCTTCGTGCATCCGTCGCGGCAGGACGACCCCGGGTTGCGCCGGCTGGTCCACGACATGGGCGACGACATCGGCCCCGACGCCTTCATCCGCCAGCAGACCGCGGTGATGGGGCGGCCGGATTCGCGGCCCACCCTGAGCGCGATCCGCTGTCCGACCCTGGTGCTGTCGGGCGACCAGGACAACACCATCCCGAACAGCCTGTCGGTCGATATGGCCGACGCCATTGCCAGCGCCACCCTGGTGATGATTCCGGAGTGCGGACATCTGTCGCAGGCGGAACGGCCGCAAGCCACCGCCGAGGCCATGGTGGCGTGGCTACATGGCTGAAAGATGCCGCTTCCGGCGGCTGCACACCGCTGCGGTCGTTCAGATAGGCCCGATGGCGTGAGACGCATGGTCAAATTGAATTGCTCCAATTCCGCCACAATCGCTTGCCGCCACAGGTGATCGCAGCTAGCAAGCGGCAGCCTCCCGTTTGTTTCCGGAAATTTCATTGCAGCTCGACTATTTCACCGCGATGGCGGCACGCTCGGCGGCCTCGCCGGCGCGATGGCGGCGGCCGTTCTTGCATTGGCTCGACGGAATCGAGAAGGGCTGGGGCATCCCCCTGCTGATCGCCGCCTTCGCCGCGATCTGGCTCCTGTTCCTGACGATCGCCTATCTCAGTGGCGACCTGCATTCCGACGCGCTGGAAGCCTGGGTGGTGGGCCGCGATTTCGCCTGGGGCAATGCCAAGCATCCGCCGCTGATGGGCTGGGTCGCGTTTCTGTGGACCCTGGTGTTTCCGCTCACCGACTGGTCGATCCAGTTGCTGGCCATGACCAATGCCGCGGTGGCGCTGTGGGCCGTCGACCTGATCGCGCGCCGCTTCGTGCGCGGCGACCAGCGCGCGGTGGTGCTGCTGCTGCTGATGCTGCTGCCGGCCTACCAGTTTCATGCCCAGCGCTTCAATGCCAACACCGTGCTGCTCGCGATCTGGCCGCTGGCGACCTACTGTTTCCTGCGCGCCTTCGAAACCCGGGCCATCGCCTGGTCGGCGGCGGCCGGCGCGCTGGCCGCGCTGGCGATGCTCGGCAAGTATTATTCGGTGTTCCTGGTCGCGAGCTTCGCGCTGGCGGCGCTGATGCATCCGCAGCGCCGGCTGTATTTCCGCTCGTGGTCGCCCGTGGTGTCGACGCTGACGGGGCTGGCCGTGCTGGCGCCGCACCTGCACTGGCTGGCGACCACCGGTGCCACGCCGTTCAGCTATGCCATGCAGGTCCATGGCGGCGTGCCCTTCCGGCAGTCGCTGGTCGAGGCGGTGATGTTCCTGCTTGGCCTCGCCGCGACGATGGCGCTGCCCGCGCTGGTGTGGATCCTGAGCGCGGAGACGCGGCTGGCCCGCTTCGCCGCGGATTTTCGCGCCATGAATCCCGGCCTGGTGCTGCTGTTCTGGATCTTGCTCGGCACCGTCGCACTGCCGGTGGCCACGACGGTCGCCCTAGGCACCGACATGCCATCGCTGTGGGCGCTTCAGGGGCTGTTCCTGGTGGCGATTCTGGTCGTCTGCGGCGCCAGCTTCGCGCTCGAACGGCTGTACGTCGTCAACATGATGGTTTTCGTGGCCGGCATCGCGCTGTTGGCGGTGACGGTTGCGGCGCCGGTTCACGCCATCTATCGCAATGACGCGGGTGCCAATGACCGGACCTATTACCGGCTGGCGGCCCTGGAGCTGACACGACGCTGGCATGACGTCGCCCGCGTGCCGCTGCCGGCGGTGTCGGGCGACGACGCCCTGGCCTTCGCCACGGCCTTCTACAGCCCCGATCACCCGCGTTATGCCCGCCCGTTCCGCCACCAGTACAAGTGGGGCACGCCGCGGGTGGCCACGCTCGAAAAGGGCTGGGCCGCCATGTGCTTTACCCACAACACGACATGCCTCGGCTGGCTGGCCAGCGTGACTGCGATTGCCCCGCAATACACGCGCATTGAGTTCACCGTGACGCCAAAGCTCTGGGGGCGCGCCGGCCGGCCCGCCAGCATTGCCGCGCTGATGGTGCTGCCGGGGCCGGCCACCGGCCA
>DATCUS010000062.1:0-10989 GCA_036561845.1 Tardiphaga sp.
CCTCGCGCAGGCGCGCGGCGTCGGCACCTTGGCCGCGCTGGTGCAGCGCGAGGCGAACACGCTGGCCTATGTCGACGGCTTCTGGCTGACGGTCTGGTTCGCCATCGCGGCGCTGATCTGCGTCGCGCTGATGAGCGCCGCGCCGCCGGGACCGTTCACGCCGAAGCCGAGATCGTAGCTTTCACATCCCGCCGATAAATCCGCGATTCCAGGTCGGGCTGATCAGCACCTCGTTGATGCAGACATGGGCGGGCATGCAGGCGATGAAGGCGATGGTCTTGCCGAGATCGGCGGGCTGCAGCATCCGCGCCATCACTTCCTCGCTCGGCGGCACCGGGCGCTTCAGCATGATCGGCGTGGCAACCTCGCCGGGCGACAGGCAGCAAGCGCGCAGGCCGTTGACGCATTCGTCCATGTTGAAGGAATGGGTCAGCGCCAGCACCGCGTGCTTGGTGGCGGTGTAGGCCGGTCCGGTCATCTTGGAGACGTGGCGGCCGGCCCAGGAGGCGACGTTGATGATGCAGCCGTCCTTCTGCGCGCGCATCGCCGGCAGCACCGCGCGCATGCAATACATCACGCCGTTGAGGTTGATGTCCACCAACTGGTCCCAGCCGTCCAGCGAGAGGTCCTCCCAGCTGCGCTTCGGCACGTTGACGCCGGCGCTGTTGACCAGCAGATCGATGCGCCCGTGCTTCGCCATGATCGCGTCGGCGACCTTCGTCACATCCGCGGACTTGCTGACGTCGAGCGCCATCGCCTCGATCGGTCTGCCGCCGGCGCCGAGTTCGTCGGTCACCGTTTTCAGCATTTCGGCGCGGCGGCCGGAGATGATCACTGTCCAGCCATCCGCCAGCAGCGCTTCCGCGCCGGCCTTGCCGATGCCGGTGCCGCCGCCGGTGACCCAGGCGATCTTCTTGGTGCTGCCGCTCATGACGTTCTCCCTTTTGTTGTGGTTGGGAGCGAACCTAGCCTGCCAAAATTGCTAAGGCTATACGTGCGGTGCCATGCCCAGGCTGGCGTATATCCGTCGAGCATAGACCCCGAAAGCGTCGGTGGTTTTGATGTCCAGCGTGCGTTCGCCCGGCAATTGAATCGGGAAATACTCGGCCATGCGCGCCGGACCGGCGGTCAGCACGGCACAGTGCGAGGCCAGAAACACCGCTTCCTGGATGCTGTGGGTGACGAACAGGATGGTCTTGCCGCTCTCGCGCCAGATCCGCAGCATTTCCAGGTTCATTTGCTCCCTTGTCAGCGCATCCAGCGCGCCAAAGGGTTCGTCCATCAGGATCAGCCTGGGATCGTGGATGAAGGCGCGCGCGATGGCGGTGCGTTGCTGCATGCCGCCGGACAGTTGTTGCGGATACTTGTCTTCAAACCCCTTGAGCCCGACCATGGCCAGCAGGTCGCGCGCCCGCGCCCGCGCTGCCTTCATCGGCAGGCCGACGATCTCCGCCGGCAGCAGCACGTTGTCGAGGATGGTACGCCACTTCAACAGCAGCGCCTGCTGGAACACCATGCCGATGTCGCGACCGGGATTGAACGGCGTTGTCGCATTGCCGATCTGGACGGTGCCGCCGTCGGCGTCGTGCAGCCCGGCGAGGATCTTCAGCACGGTGGTCTTGCCGCAGCCGGACGGGCCGACCAAAGAGACAAGTTCGCCCTCCTGCACGTCCATCGTGACGTCGGACACCGCGAGAAATTCAGTGCCCTGCGAGCGATAGACTTTTCGCACGTTGCGCAGGCGGATGAAGGGCTCGGTCATGCCAGCCATCGCGGGAGGTTGGCAGCGACGAACGGGTCGTCGCTGAGGTCGGCGTGGTCGCGGCAGACCCGGTCGATCTCCGCCATCTGGCCGGGGCTCAATCCCTCGGCGGGGTCGAGGCACCAGATGCCGTCGAGCAGTCCCTGCCGCCGCAGGATCTCGTGGCAGCCGGCGATGCAGCCGTGAAAATTGTTGGCGACGTCGAAGAACGCGCTGTTGCAGTCGGTGACGCGGGCGTCGAGTGCCAGCAGGTCGGCGGGCAGGGCGTCCTTGCCGCGCGCGGCCTTGCACGCCGCGAACTGCTTCACTGCGCATGCAGTCCATACCGACCAGTGGCCGAGCAGGCCGCCGCGGATATGCACGCGGGTGGTGACGCCGCGGTCGCACAGGTCGAACGGCAGCATCAGATCGAGCAGGATGTGGTCGTCGTTGCCGGTGTACAGCGTGACGCGGTCGAGCGCCCCGGCGGCGCAGACGCCGCGCAGCACGTCCAGCGTCCGGTAGCGGTTGAACGGCGCCATCTTGATGGCGATGACGTTATCGATGGCGGCAAAGCGGCGCCAGAAGTCCGCGCTGAGGATGACGCCGCCGACCGCGGGCTGCAGATAGAAGCCGACCACCGGAATCTCGCGCGCCACCGCCTCGCAATGGGTGATGATCTCGTCCTCGGAGGCGGACTTCATCGCGGCGAGGCTGAGCAGACCGGCGTGATAGCCGATGCCGCGCGCGGTCTGCGCCTCGCTCACCGCCTGCTGTGTCTTGCCTGCAAGGCCGGCGACCAGGGCCAGCGGGCGGGTGGTCCAGGCCGCGGCGGTTTCGGCGGCGAGTTCGAGCACCGGCCTGTAGAGGCCGACCTCGCGGATCGCGAATTGCGTGGTGTGCACGCCGACCGCGAGACCGCCGGCGCCGGCGTCGATATAATAGCGCGTCAGCGCGCGCTGATGCGTGGTGTCAAGTTGGCGGCCGGCATCGAGCGCCAGCGGATGGGCGGGGATCACCGTACCCTCGGCGATCAGTCGCCGGACGTCGGAATTCATCGCGCTGTGATGCATGGCATGGTCCTATCCGTATTCCGGCCCGGCGCCGGCGAACGGCAGCTCGGTGCCGCTGGTCATGATCCTTCCGAACCGCATGCGCTGGAACGAGCGCTCGATCGCCCAGCCGTCGCGGAGCAGGCTTTCCATCAGCCGGTGCTGGTCGCCGGCGATATCGAGCAGATAGGGCCCGGGCGCGGCGCGGATGACGTCTTCGATCAGCCCGGCCGCCGAGGAGGTGTGGTCGGCGTAGAGCGGTCCGATCTGCCGGGCGGTGCGGCCCTCGCGCACCAGGCAGATCGCGCCCTCGCGCGTGACCAGAGTCGAGCCCGGCCGGCGGCTCAATTCGCCGAGCAGAGTGCTGCGGTCGAAGCCCATGGCGCGACGGTCGCGGGAGATCAACTCGTCGAGGTGGCCCACCGACAGCAGCCGCAGCCCCTGCGATGGAAGCGCGGTGCCTTCGAAGCGCAGCCGCTGCAACTGGATCGATGGCGTGAAGCCAAGCGGGCCATAGATCGCCGCACCCGCCGCTGTGGCGTCGAGCCAGGTGGTCAGGCGCTCCCGCGCGGTCATGTCGAGGCAGGTATCGAGCAGCCTGGTCGCGAAGCCGCGGCGGCGCCAGCCGGCCGCCACCAGCACCATGCTGATCCAGGCGTTGCCGCCGCTGTAGGGCAGCACCGCGGCGGTGGCCACCAGCGCGCCTTCGGTATCGCGAATACCGAACACCGTGCCGTGGGTGAGGAACATCCGCCAGTCGTCCTCGGTCTGGTTCCAGTGCGCCTCGGTGGACAGCACCATTCCGCCGGCGGCGTCCTCGACGCGCAGCTGCAGGATCGCGCTGTGATCAGTAGCGTCCATCGCGGACCTCGTATTTTGTCGGCTTGCCCAAGCTCGGCATCGCCCGCGCCACCCAGTCCGCGGTCCAGGCGATCAATTGATCGGTGTCGACCACCGGCAGCCCGAACAGTCGGACAGCCAGCGCGGTGTCGGTCAGCCATGCCGTCGGCTGCTCCGTACCGACCAGGATCGGCGTGCGGCCGAGCCGCGCGCCGATTTTTGCGGCGAGGTCGCGCACCGCCAAAATCTCGGCGCCGCTGACGTTGATGGCCGAGGTCGGCGTCTCGCAATGCGCCAGGCAGCGCAGCGCCTGCGATGCCGCGTCGCCCTGCCAGATGAAGTTGACATGGCCGAGGTTGACGTCGATCGGCTTGCCTTGCATGATCTTCGTGGCGATGTCGTGCAGCACGCCGTAGCGCATGTCGATGGCGTAGTTGAGCCGGAACAGCCGCCCCGGCGTGGCGAATTTCCGCGAGAAGTATTCGAACATGCGCTCGCGGCCGACGCAGGACTGCGCATACTCGCCGGGTGGGTCGGGCGGCAGGTCCTCGGCTGCACCCTTGCCGTTCACATCGACGAAGGGATAGACGCAACCGGTCGAGAAGGCGACGATCCGGCTTGTTGGAAACGCCTGCGCGATCAGCGCCGGCACATGGGCGTTCATCGCCCAGGTCAGCGACAGGTCGCCCTCGGCGCCGAATTTGCGGCCGGCCATGAAGACGATGTTAGGCGCCTTAGGCAATGTGGCGATGGCCGCTTCATCCAGCAGATCGCAACTGAGCGTCTCTATGCCGCGCGACTCCAGCCAGGCCTTGGCGGCGGGATCGCTGAACCGCGCCACGCCGATGACGCGGCGGCCGGGCAGTGCGGCCTTGGCGAGGCCGGCCAATGTCGGTCCCATCTTGCCGGCGACGCCGAGGATCATGATGTCGCCCTCGACACGGCTGAGGTCGTCGATCAGTGCCTGGCTCGGCCGGCAGAGCAGATCGTCGAGCGCGTCGACGTCGGGAATGGTGTCAGGCAGGGTATCGCGGGAGAGCAGCATCGTTGGTTCCAGTTGTTATTGTTGCAGCCGGGTGTCGCGCACAACGAACAGCCGTTCGAGGCCGAGCACCAATCCGTAAAGCGCCACGCCGAGCAGGGTCAGCAGCACCACCGCCATCACCATCGCCGGCGTATCGAGCGACGATTGCACCTGGATCATCAGGTAGCCGAGCCCGCGTTCCGAAGCGATGAACTCGCCGACGATGGCGCCGGCGACCGCGAGGATGGCTCCGACCTTCATGCCGGAGAACACGTAAGGCAGCGCGCCCGGCAGCTGGATCTTGCGGAACAGCGTCCAGCGCGAGCCGCGCAGCGACTTGACGAGATCCAGCAGGTCGGGCTCGACCTCGCTCAAGCCCCGCGCCGTGGTCAGCAGGATCGGGAAGAAGCAGATGCTGAAGGCGATCAGGATGTTGGGCACGATACCGTAGCTGAACCAGACGATGAACAGCGGCCCCAGCGCGACCTTCGGAATCATGTTGAGCGTGACGAACAGCGGCAGCAGCGTAAGCGACAGCAGAGGCGACCAGCAGAACAGCACCGCCAGACTGACGCCGACCAGCGCCCCGAGTCCGAAGCCACCGAGGATTTCCGCGGCGGTGACCGCGGTATTGGACAGCCAGGCGTAGTTCGGCGCGGCCAGCGTCTTGATGGTCGCGAGCGGCGAGGGCAGCACGAACTTCGGCACCTGGAAGGCGTCGACCAGCACCTGCCACAGCACGATCACAGCGAGGTGCGCGACCACGATGATCGCCGCGGACCGGAGGCCGGGCCTCATTCCAAAACTGCGGCTGGGCTGGAGTTCGTCGACCGACAAAATCTGCTCCTCGTTGCGCACATTCCGGCCGCGGCGTGGCGGAACCTGCAAAGCCTATCCCCATCCCTTCAGTTAATCAACCATTCGGTTGATAATCACGGCCGCAGATCGTCGTAGGGTGGGCAAAGCTGCGACGCGCGAAGCGCGGCGGAGCGTGTCCACGCGTTCTTCGTGCGTGACACGCGAGGGCACCGCGCAAGGGCGCCGGTGTCCTCCCTGCGCCGTTCGCGCAGGCCTCACGGCCGCAGCGCCTGCATCACCAGGTCGACGACGTGCTTGCGGCGCGCCCGCTTGCTGGCGGCGCTGGCGAGGTCCTTGCCGAAGATCGCCGACAAAGTGGGCGTGTTGGAGAAGAAGAAATAGCTCAGTCCGGCGATCGAGATGTAGAGGTGCACCGGATTGACGCCCGCGCGGAAGGTGCCGGCTTTGACGCCCTCGGCGAGGATGGTCGAGACCATGCTCACCAGCGGCGAATGCATCGCCTCGAGCTTGCGCGAGCCGCGCACGTGGCGGGCGCCGTTGCGGTTTTCGTCGTTGAGCAGGACGATGAAATCGGGATGCGCGGCGAGGTGGTCGAACGACGCCTCGATCAGCTTCTTGATCGCCTTGTCCGGGGCCAGGCCGGTCAGATTGAGCTGACGCTCCTGGGCGCGGATCTCTTCATAAACCCACTCCAGCACCGCCAGGTACAGCGCGTCCTTGTCGCCGAAGTAGTGATAGACCAGTTGCTTGTTGACGCCGGCGCGGGCGGCGATCTCGTCGACCCGGGCGCCGGCGAGGCCACTTTGAGCAAATTCCTGGCGCGCCGCGACCAGCAGCTTCTGGCGGGTGGCGACCGGATCGCGCTTGCGCGTGACGGGGGCAGTTGATCGTGGTGCGGACATTTCCAACCAGACAGTTGACAATTCGGGCAGTCCCTTGTTGCATTGGTAAACATGCGGGCGTCCGGCGACAAGCACTGTCGTGGCGTCGAGGGTCCAACGGCCCGGTGCCGGGCCAAGCGGGAGAGCTGCCATGAAGCGTCTGAGGATTGCGGGCCTGGCGCTCGCGCTGTTGGCGCCGGCCGTGCCGGCGAGCGCCGCCGAGCCGGTCAACCTGATCCTGAACTGGACGCCGACGGCGGACCACTCGCCATTCTACTACGCGAAGGCGCAGGGCTGGTATGAGAAGGCCGGCATCGATCTCAACATCGAGGTCGGCAAGGGGTCCGGCGTATCGTCGCTGAAGGTCGGCTCCGGCGGCTCGCCGTTCGGTATTGCCGATCTTGCCACCACGCTGGTGGCGAAGAGCAAGGGCGCCGACGTGGTGGCGCTGATGAGCATCTATGCCAATACCGGGCAGACCTTCTACTGGCTGAAGAGCTACGGCGTCGATAGCGCCAAGACGTTCGCAGGCCACAAGATCGGCAATCCGCCCGGCGATGCCTCCCGCGTCATGTGGCCGGCCTTCGCCAAGGCCGCCGGCATCGCGCCGGATTCGGTGAGCTTCGTGAACATCGGCCCGACCGCGAAGATCGCGGCGCTGAAGAGCCACACCGTGGACATCATCAGCGATTTCTACAACGAGCACGATCTCAAGGTGAAGGAGTTCGGCGACGACCTCGGCTATGTCAACTGGAAGGACATCGGCCTCAATCCCTACGGCAATTCGCTGATCGTCAACGGCGCCTTCCTGCAGAAGAACCCGAAGCTCTCCCAGGAGTTCGTCCGCATCAGCCAGAAGGCCTTCGCGGCCTGCGTCGCCGATGTCGATCCCTGCCTGAAGGCGCTGCTCGACGCCGCCTCCGGCCTCGACAGGGACAACCAGCAGAAGCAGTGGGAACGCATCAAGTTCCTGATGACCGACGAATTCACCACGACCAGGGCGCTGGGCTGGATCGACGCCGCCCGCATGCAGAAGGACTACGAGTTGGTGCAGACCTATCTCGGCATGGAGAAGCCGTTCGCGGTGGAGACCGTGTTCAATACCGGCCTGCTCGACCCCGCCATCAAGATGGACGCCAGCAAGGCGAAGAAGTGACGCGCCGTCAGGCGTCTGCCATCGTGGCGGGCGCGGCGCTGGCGGTCGCCGCGAGATAGCGCGGAACCGCGCCGGCCGCCATCGGCCGGGCGAACAGATAGCCCTGCATGAATCGGCAGCCTTCGTCGCGCAGCAGCTGCATCTGCTGCGCCGTCTCGACGCCTTCGACGATGCAGTCGAGCTCCAGGTTGTTGCACAGCCCGGCCAGGGTCTTGAGGATCATCTGCGATGCGGTGTCGGTCTCGATGTTCTGGACGAAGCTGCGGTCGATCTTGATCTTGTCCAGCGGCAGTTCGCGGATGCAGCTGAGGCTCGAATAGCCGGTGCCGAAGTCGTCGAGCGAGATGCGTGCGCCGAGCGCCTTGAGGGCTTTCAGGGCTTCCGAGGCCTGGCCGCGGTTGCGCATCACCGCGGTTTCGGTGACCTCGAAGTCGATCCGGCCGGCGTCGATGCCGCTCTGCTGCACGATGCCGATGATCTTCAGCACCGACAGGGATGACGCCACGTCGAGCGCCGACAGGTTGAACGAGATCCGGACGTCAGCGGGCCACGCCGTGGCGCCGTCCAGTGCTTTGCGCAGCAGGACCGACGTCAGCTGGCCGATCGAGCCAGAGCGTTCGGCGGCGGTGATGAAGCGCATCGGCGGTACGTCGCCCAGCGTTGGGCTACGCCACCGCGCCAGCGCCTCGAAGCAGACCGTGCGGCCGCTGTCGGTGTCGATGATGGGCTGGTAGGCGATCCACAATTCGGTTTCGAGGTCGGCGTTGAGCAGCGCCTGGTCGATCAGGCTGGCCTCGCGGATGGTGGCCTGATGTTCGGCCGAGAAGATCACCGCACGGCCGCGGTCGTGCTGCTTGACGAAATACAGCGCGTAGTCGGCGCATTCGAACAGGTCTTCTGCGGTGGTCGCCACCGACGGGAACGTGGCGAAGCCGATCGAACAGCCGATGCGGATGGTGAGTTCGTCGATCTCGAACGGCGCCTGCAGCAGGTCGGTGATGTCCGTGCCGGCTGCGATGATCCGGTCGCGGCAGGTCTCATTTTCGTCGATGATGACGAATTCGTCGCCGCCCAGCCGCGCCAGGTAGATGGAAGGATCGAGTTCGGCGCGCAGCCGGAGGCTGGCGTCGACCAGAAGCCGATCGCCGGTGCGATGGCCATGCACGTCGTTGATCGGTTTGAATCCGTCGAGATCGAGGATGCCGATGGTCAGGCTCCGGCCGTCTGCTGCGGCCTGCGCCATGCGGCGATCCAGTTCGGCGAAGAAATGGCGGCGGTTCGGCAGGCCGGTAAGGCTGTCGATGTTCGAGTTCCTGAAGTTGGTATCATTGAGCGCCTGCAGCTCTTCCTGCTTGGCGAGCAGCGCCGTGGTCGAGTTGACGCTGTTTTCGAAGTCGCGATAGTTCACCAGCAGCACATATCCGGCCGCAACGATCACGGTCACGAAGTTGATGGTGATGGCGATGAACACCGCGTGACCGGTCGACACGAAGAATATTGTGAACGGGATCGCCACCAGCGCCATGACCAGCAGCGCGGCGGAGCGCAGATGCATCAGGCAGAAGGCGATACCGATGGTGGTTGCCGCCATGAAGAAGGCGACGTGGCTCTGGGCATAGGCGTCGCCGTAGCCAAACAGGCTGAGGCTCCAGGCGCTGAAGCCGGCGCCGAGAATCCCGGCGGTGACGATGGTGCCGCGCAGCCGCGCGATGGCGCGCTCGAGACCGAGAATCTTGCCGCGGGAGCGCCACCACAGGATCATGCGGAACATGCAGACCGAGTTCAGGATCAACGGAATTGCGACGGTCAGCAGCAGCGGCGCGGAGTCGTAATGCGTTACGGCGAGCGCGATGGTGTTAACCATCACGAGTGTGTACATGATCGGAACCTGCCGCGTGAAGGCGGCCAGCTTGGCCTGGATCAGCTTGGGGTTCTCGCGTGGTAGATGCAGCACCGCCCGGGCGTAGACGTGTAGTGACTGAAGCTGACTGAGCATCGCGCCCTTCCTGGACATCGAAACGTTCGATCGGATAGGAGAATTAGCCCGGATAGTTTAACAATGGCCTGCAAGGCCCACGCTCGACACGATGATGTGTAGTAAATAAGTTGAAGTAGCGCCCGATTTCATTGGGGAACTTGAAGCCAACGTCCGGTTGGGGACGTTAGGTGGTACTGGGGTGCAGGCATCCGTTGACGGTTGCCTGGTAAGCATCGCCGGCCGCACGCCGTTTATGGTCCGCTCAGAGCTCCCCCACCGCGGCGCGGCGCCGTTTCTCCGATTCCTCGGCGTAGCGGCGCAGGGCAAAGGCCTCGGTGAGCACGCCGACGACGCGACCGCGGTCGTGGCTGTCGAGCACCGCCAGCGATTCCGATTCCGCGCCGTCGAAGGCCGCCACCGCCTGCTGCACGTTCATGTCCGGCGTGAGGGTGGCGCTGCGGTTGCGCAGAATGCCCTGGAGACTGGTCTCCGGCTTGCGTTCGGTCTCATGCGCCTCGGCCACCACCGCGATGCCGGCATAGCGTCCGTGGTTGTCGATGGCGATCACCTGGGTCTTAGATCCCAGCGGAAACTGTTCGCGGAATGCGGCGAGGCTGATGCCGGCATTCACCGTGACCATGTCGGCGCGCATCATGCTGGCCACGGTGAGGTCGCGGATCCAGCCGACGTCTGCGGCGCTGCGGATGGTCTCGCCGCGCAGGTGCAATCGCCAGGTCGCGAACGAGTAGCCGAACAGCTCGCGCGTGGTCTGGGTCGAGACGATCACCGCGATCAGCACCGCGGTGGTCAGCCACAGGTTCCCGGTGGCCTCCAGCGCGATGAACGTCATGGTCAGCGGCCCGCCGATCACGGCGGCCGACAGCGCGCTCATGCCGATCACCGCATAGACGCTGGCGTCCAGTGCGAGCTGTGGCAGCAGCGCCGACGCGCCGGCGGCGAACAGGTGCCCGCCGAGCACGCCAAGCAGCAGGGAGGCGAAGAACAATCCGCCGCGGAAACCCGAGCCGAGCGACACCACCGAGGCGACGGTCTTCAGCGCGAACACCATGGCGATCACCATGAGCGGCTCGCTGGCGTCGCCGCTGACATGCAGCGCGCCATGGCCCGACGACAGCACCTCCGGCGTCGCCAGCGCCAGCAGGCCGACCACCAGCCCGCCGAGCATCGGCCGCAGCGGCGTCCATAGCCGGCTGCGCGTCAGCAGTGTCTCGCACAGCGCCACGCCGCGCATGATGGCGATGCCGAACAGCGCCGCCACCAGGCCGAGCAGGGCGGCGACCGCAAGATCAGGACCGGTGACATCGCCGATCTGGTTGACGGAGATACCAAGCGACAGCGGTGAAAATGCCCGGGTCGCGGCATAGCCGGCCACCGCGGCGACGCCGATCGGCGTCAGACTGGCCGGCGTGTAGCCGCCGATGATCAGCTCGAAGGCGTAGAATGCGCCGGCCAGCGGCGCGCCGAAGGCGCCGGCGAT
>DATCUS010000063.1:0-4852 GCA_036561845.1 Tardiphaga sp.
CAGCGCTGCGGCGAGGCGGCCGGCCGGCGCGGCACGCGCATCGCGCATCAGTTGCATTGCCAGCAACAGCAGCAGCGCCGTCGTGCCGGCCTTCAGGACGAGATCGATCAATGGAAACGATGCCATAGCCTGACCACCGAGTTGTACGTTCGCGCATTGCGCGGTTTGCCGATTTACAGTCGTTCGATCCCGTGGCTAACTTGATACCAACAAAAGACCAACGGGAGGAGACCACCATGAAGCGCATTCTTGCGGTCATAGCCGCGACGCTGCTCGGCCTTGCTGCCCTGCAATATAGCGGCGGCGCCTACAGCCAGTCCGAAGGCGGATGGGTTACCCTGCTGGAGGGCCAGAACATGGGCGATTGGGACAAGGTCGGCGAGGCCAACTGGACGCCAACCGACGATGGTCTCACCGCCAACAAGCTGGTCGGCAAGGATCCCGCTTATCTGGTCAGCAAGACATCCTACAAGGACTTCGAGATCCGGGCGGAGTTCTGGGCCGATGACGCCGCCAACAGCGGCATCTTCATCCGCTGCGACACCAACAAGACGATCGACGCCAAGGTTTGCTACGAGGTCAACATCTTCGACAAGCGGCCGGATCCGTCCTACGGCACCGGTGCCATTGTCGATGTCGCCAAGGTCGACCCGATGCCGAAGGCGGCCGACAAGTGGAATACCTACGAGATCACCGCGCAGGGATCGCATCTGGTGGTGACGCTGAACGGCGAAAAGACCGCCGATGTGCAGGATTCCAAACACGCCGAGGGCCCGTTCGCGCTGCAATATGGCTCCGGCACGATCAAGTTCCGCAAGGTGCAGATCAGGCCGTTGTAACCGGCCATTCCGGTTCTTTGGGCAGGCTGACAACCGGTTCCTCGGGGGCCGGTTGCAGCCTGACGTCCGAAGCCAGTGCGCTGCGCAGCATGCGCGCAAGCTCGGTCTTGCGATATGGCTTGGCGAGCAGCAGCACGCCGGTGTCGAGCCGTCCATTGTGGATGATGGCATCCTCGGAATAGCCCGAGGTGAACAGGATCTTGAGCAACGGGCGGCGCAGCAGCGCGGCGTCGGCGAGCTGGCGGCCGTTCATCGCGCCCGGCATGATCAGGTCGGTGAACAGCAGGTCGATGTCCTGGGTGCCGTTGATGACCACCAGCGCCTCTTCGGCATTGGCCGCGGTCAGCGTGACGTAGCCAAGGTTTTCCATCTGGGCGAGCACATAGGTCCGCACCAGCGGATCGTCCTCGACCACCAGCACGGTTTCATGCCCTCCTTCGATGCGTGAAGGCGTTGCCGGTTCGACCGGCTGGACGGCACCGGTGGATTGCGGCAGGTAAATCCTGATGGTCGTGCCCTGGCCGACCTCGCTGTAGACCGTGATGTGGCCAAGCGACTGCTTGACGAAGCCGTAGACCATGCTGAGGCCTAGGCCGGTGCCCTTGCCGACCTCTTTTGTGGTGAAGAACGGCTCGAACACCTTGTCCAGGTTCTCGGCGGCAATGCCGTGGCCGGAATCGCTCACCGCGATCAGCACGTAGTCGCCGGCGGTCACGTCGCCATGGACGTTGGCATAGGTCTCGTCGATCACCACGTTGCTGGTCGCGATGGTCAGTTTGCCGCCGTTCGGCATGGCATCGCGCGCGTTGAGCGCCAGGTTGAGGATGGAATTGGTCAGCTGGCTCGGATCGATCAGCGCGCGGGACGCATCGTCGGCCAGCGTCGTCTGGATTTCGATGTGCTCGCCGAGGGTCGGCTTCAGCAGGCCGGTGGCCTCGATGATCAGCGAATTGACGTCGACCTCGCGCGGGTGCAGCGGCTGCTTGCGGGCAAAGGCCAGCAGACGCCGGGTCAGGTCGGCGCCGCGCGCCGCTGCGTCGTCGATCATCTTGGCGAGGGTTGCGAGTTGCGGCCGGTCGGCGACGGCATCGCTGAGAACCTCGATCGCCCCGACGATGACGGTGAGGATGTTGTTGAGGTCGTGGGCGACCCCGCCGGTGAGCTGGCCGACCGCTTCCATCTTCTGCGCCTGGCGCAGATGCAGGTCGACGACGTTCTTCTCCCGCAACAGCGCGTCCTTCTCCTCGACCAGCACCTGCATGCGGTCGAGGGCGACCTGCAGGGCTTCCGCCCGCGACGCCGTCGCGACGGCTTCAGCCAGGACGTTGGCAAAGCCGGTGAGAAAATTGATGTCGTGCTGGTCGTAGTCGTGCTGCTGATCGTTGTCGATTTCCAGGATGCCATAGGGCTGGTCGTCGCTGCCCTTGATGATGACGTCGATGATCGAGATGATGCCATGCGCGGCATAGAACGGCGGCAGATCGAAATAGAGGTCCATTTGCAGGTCGTTGCAGATCGACGGCTCGCCGGTGGAGAACGCGCGCCCCTGCGGTGAACTCATGCCGACGCGTGACACGACGGTGCCGACCACGCCCTCCCGCCAGCCGTAGCCGGCGACGATCAGCAGGTCGTTCTCCTCGGGCCGATAGCGGCAGACCTTGGCGAACGGCACGTCGAGACCCAAGGCGCAGACCCGCACCGCCTCCGCCAGGATCTTCGTCATGTCCCATTGCCGCAACGCGAAGCTGCCGAACCGGGCGATCGCGGCCTGCTGGCGCAGCAGCTTGCGGACCTTCGCGGCGGCACCGGTGACGGCGTTATCGACGGCAGAGGGTTCCGCCAAGCCGACGATTGCCAAATCAGCGGTCGGACTCGGTTCGCGAATGAGCGTGCTGGGCAAAATGAGTCCCCCGCGTGGCGGCTCAATCGGTGCGATCAGGCCAGTTGCAGAACCCCGGTATTGCAGATACGGCCTGCCGGGTGCCTTGAACACAAGTTCAATGGCAGGTCGAAATTGCGAAACGCAGATTAAATAATGATGGAGGCTGCACCCTTCACATTGCCACGTCTGATCTGCATTGACCACTTCTGTTTGCTTTTGGGCGCTGCCAGTAAAAGCGGCCATTGTCAGCCCCTGCGCGGCGCGGGATAATGCCGCCGCAACCGCCCGCCTTCACGGAGCCCATATGAGCTGGCAGCCCTCCAACGATCCGATCCTGGGCGATCCGCAGTCCTGCGACGCGCTGGAACTGGTGATCGTGCCGCGCACCCGGGATCTCGGCGACGGTTTCCAGGTACGCCGGGCGCTGCCGCACGGCAGGCGGCAGATGGTCGGCCCGTTCATCTTCTTCGATCATTTCGGACCGGTGCAGTTCATCGCCGGCAAGGGCATGGATGTGCGCCCGCATCCGCATATCGGTCTCGCCACCGTCACCTATCTGTTCGACGGCTCGATCATGCACCGCGACAGCGAGGGCAACGTCCGCGAGATCCAGCCCGGCGCCATGAACCTGATGACTGCCGGCCGCGGCATCGCGCATTCCGAGCGCACGCCCGACGTCCAGCGCGCCAACGGCCAGAGGATGCTCGGCCTGCAGAGCTGGATCGCGCTGCCGGCCGGCTCCGAGGAGATCGCGCCGTCGTTCCAGCATTATGCGGCGCACAGCCTGCCGGTCGTCGCCGACACCGGCTTCACCGCGCGGATCATCGCCGGCAGCGCGTTCGGCCAGGCGTCGCCGGTGGCGATGGTGTCGCCGTGGTTTTACGCGGAAGTGTCGGTCAACGAAGGCGTTTCGGTGCCGCTCGATCCCGACCACGAGGAGCGCGCCATCTATGTGGTCGACGGCGAGATCGATATTGCCGGCGACCGCTACGAGGGGCCGCGGCTGCTGATCTTCCGGCCGGGCGACGCCATTACCGTGAAGGCGCTGCGCCCGACACGCATGATGTTCCTCGGCGGCGATGCGCTGGAAGGGCCGCGTCACCTGTGGTGGAATTTCGTCTCCTCCAGCAAGGAGCGCATCGAGCAGGCCAAGGCGGACTGGAAGTCCGGTCGCTTCGCCCATGTGCCGAACGAACACGAATTCATTCCGCTGCCGGAATAGCGTTCAACCCTCATCCTCACGGCCAACCGGCGCGCGCGCCGGAACGGCGCTGCTTTCGAAAGTCCAGTCCATGACCACCTCCACCATGTCCACCAGCGACCTGCCGCTTCCCCGCATCGGCCGCGGCAAGGTCCGCGATATCTATGCGGTGGGTGACGATCGCGTGCTGCTGCTGACCACCGATCGCATCAGTGCCTTCGACGTGGTGATGGCCGAGACCATCCCGATGAAGGGCGCGGTGCTGACCCAGATCAGCGCCTGGTGGTTCAACCAGCTCGGCGGCGTGGTGCCGCATCACATGATCTCCGCCGACGCCGACGACATCATCGAACAGGTGCCCGAGCTGGCCGGCCATCGCGCGTCGCTGGCCGGACGCGCCATGCTGTGCCGGCGCACCACGGTGTTTCCGGTCGAATGCGTGGTGCGCGGCTATCTGTCGGGCTCGGCCTGGAAGGAATATGCGGCGTCGGGCACGCTGGCCGGCGAGAAGCTGCCGGCCGGTCTCAAGGAGAGCGAAAAGCTCGAACCCGCAATCTTCAGCCCGGCCACCAAGGCGGAGACCGGGCACGACGAGAACATCACCATCGCACGGATGCGCGAAGTGCTCGGCGAGGAAACCGCCTATACGCTGGAGAGCATGAGCCGCGCGGTCTACACCCAGGGCGAGGAGATCGCCCGCGAGCAGGGCATCATCATCGCCGACACCAAGTTCGAATTCGGCCGGGATCTCGACGGCCGCATCATCCTGATCGACGAGGTGATGACCCCCGACAGTTCGCGGTTCTGGGCCGCCGACGCCTACCGGCCCGGCCAGCCGCAGCCGAGCTTCGACAAGCAGCCGCTGCGCGACTATCTCGACGTCGAGCGCCACGCCGGCCGTTGGAACGGCGACGCCCCGCCGCCACCGCT
>DATCUS010000064.1:0-6674 GCA_036561845.1 Tardiphaga sp.
ACGGGCGCCGCCACGTCGGCGTCGGACATCCGGTCCACCGGCTCATCCATCAGCGCGCAGTCCACCCCGGCCTCGAGGTAGAAGGCCAGCAACTGGTGCACGGTGGGGGCGGGGTCAGGCGTCATGGCGCGGCGTCAACAACATGCCGCCAATCTAGAACGGATTGCCCGGCAACGGAACGCCCTGCGGCGCATTTCCCTGTCGTCGCGCTTGTTCTTCCGCCAAAAATCGGAAACAACCACCCTAGAAGCGTTCTGAAACGGGCAAAAGACCAAATAGAGATCACAAGATGAGCACCGACGAACTGCCGCCCCGGGAGTCCATGGAATTCGACGTCGTCATCGTCGGCGCCGGCCCGTCGGGTCTGGCCGCCGCGATCCGGCTGAAACAGCTCAACGCCGATCTGTCCGTGGTCGTGGTCGAGAAGGGCTCCGAGGTCGGTGCCCATATCCTGTCCGGCGCGGTGATCGATCCCGTCTCGCTCGACAAGCTGATCCCGGACTGGCGCGACGACGCCGACTGCCCGCTCAAGACCCAGGTCAAGACCGACAAGTTCTTCTGGATGACCGAAGGCAGCGCAATCCCGCTGCCGGCCATCGCCATGCCGCCGCTGATGGACAACCATCACTGCTACATCGGCTCCCTCGGCATGGTGTGCCGCTGGCTGGGTGCCCGCGCCGAGGCGCTCGGCGTCGAGATCTATCCCGGCTTCGCCGCTGCCGAAGTCCTCTACGGCGACAACAATGAGGTGCGCGGCATCGCCACTGGCGACATGGGCGTCGGCCGCGACGGCAAGCCGAAGGACTCCTTCACCCGCGGCATGGAGCTGCTCGGCAAGTATACCTTGTTCGCCGAGGGCGCGCGCGGCAGCCTGACCAAGCAGCTGATCGCCAAATTCGCGCTCGACAAGAACAGCGAGCCGGCGAAGTTCGGCATCGGCCTCAAGGAAGTCTGGCAGATCGATCCGGCCAAGCACAACAAGGGCCTGATCCAGCATTCGTTCGGCTGGCCGCTGGACAATTCCACCGGCGGCGGATCGTTTCTGTATCACTATGACGACAACCTGGTGGCGGTCGGCTTCGTGGTGCATCTCAATTACAACGATCCCTATCTGTCGCCGTTCGATGAATTCCAGCGCTTCAAGACCCATCCGGCGATCAGGACATTGTTCGACGGCGGCAAGCGGCTGGCCTATGGCGCGCGCGCCATCACCGAAGGCGGCTACCAGTCGGTGCCGCGCCTGACCTTCAAGGGCGGCGCGCTGGTCGGCTGCGCGGCGGGCTTCGTCAACGTGCCGCGCATCAAGGGCGTGCACAATGCGATGGGTACCGCCATGCAGGCCGCTGAGTTCGCCGCGGCGGCGCTGGCCGCCGGCCGCGCCAACGACGAACTGGTGGAGTACGAAAACAACTGGCGCAGCTCGGCGGTGGGCAAGGACCTTTTCCGGGTCCGCAACGTCAAGCCGCTGTGGTCGAAGTTCGGCACCGTGATCGGCGTGGCGCTGGGCGGTATCGACATGTGGTGCAATACACTCGGCTTTTCGCTGTTCGGCACCCAGTCGCATGCCAAGCCGGACCGCAAGACGCTGGACCCGGCCAGGGCGCATCAGCCCAAACCGGCGGTGAAGCCGGACGGCAAGCTGACCTTCGACAGGCTGTCCTCGGTGTTCATGTCCAACACCAACCACGAGGAGGATCAGCCGATCCATCTCAAGGTCGCCGACATGGCGTTGCAGAAGACGTCCGAGCACGACGTCTATGCCGGCCCCTCCAATCGCTATTGCCCGGCCGGCGTCTACGAATGGGTTGAGGAGACCTCCGGCCCGCGCTTCCAGATCAACGCGCAGAATTGCGTCCATTGCAAAACCTGCGACGTGAAGGATCCCAACGGCAACATCACCTGGGTGCCGCCGGAAGGCGGCGGCGGTCCCAATTACGAGGCGATGTAGCCTGTTGGCGACCACGATTGCGTGAGCGGTCCGCTGCCGAGTTACCGGCGTCGGCCACGATAACGCCACAGTGGAAGCGCTTTCAGGGATGGTAGCGCAAATCGGCGACGTCCGACCGAACGGACGGGCCGGGACGCCGGTCCAATCGCGCCCCCTATCCTTGCGATTGAACGCCAAACGCGGCATTGTCAGAGGGCTTGATGCTGCCGGGTCGGTTGCGCATCGGAGCCTTATCCGTAAATCTCCGTTTTCTTTTGGAGCCAGGCCCATCGTGATGTTTTCCAACCGATTTAGTCGCCTGACCCTCGCCGCCGTGGCCGTCGCAACGCTGGCGTTGCCCGGTACGCTGCTGGCCCAGACCCCCGACCATACGGCCGACAATTCCGCGCAGTTTCCCAACAGCCGTGACCTGAAATTCCTCACCACGGCGGGCAGCTACCTCGCCGCGCGTCACGCCAGCGTCGAACGCGACGCCAGTTCGGCCGCGGCGTTTTACCGCTCCGCGCTGCGCTCTGATCCGAAGAACAACGAACTGCTCGACCGCGCCTTCATCTCGTCGCTGGCCGACGGCGATATCGACGAGGCCGTCAAGCTCGCGGAGCGCATCCTGGTGATCGACAAGTCCAACCGCGTGGCGCGGCTGGTGGTCGGCGTGCGCGACCTGAAGCAGAAGAAATACGCCGCGGCGCAGACCAACATCAACCAGTCGATCCGCGGCCCGATCACCGACCTGGTGGCGACGCTGCTGTCCGGCTGGGCCAGCTTTGGCGCCGGCGACAGCAAGACGGCGATTTCCAATATCGACAAGCTGGCCGGTCCGGAATGGTATCCGATCTTCAAGGACCTGCATGCCGGCATGCTGCTCGATCTCGCCGGCAAGCAGAAGGACGCCGGCGCCCGCTTCGAGCGCGCCTACAAGCTCGACGATTCCGCGCTGCGTGTCGTCGATGCCTATGCGCGGTGGACGTCGCGCAACAAGGACGATGCTGCCGCACTGGCGATCTACGAGAATTTCAACAAGAAGCTCGCCCGCCATCCGCTGGTGCTGGAAGGTATCAAGGAGACCAAGGCCGGCAAGAAACTGCCGCCGCTGGTCGACAGCCCGCAGGCCGGCGCCGCCGAGGCGCTGTACGGCATCGGCGCGTCGCTGACCCGGCGCGGCGGCGAGGATCTCGCGCTGGTCTATCTGCAGCTCTCGCTCTATCTGAAGCCGGACCATGCGCTGGCGCTGCTGTCGCTGGCCGACCTCTACGAGTCCGTGAAGAAGCCGCAGATGGCCATCAAGGTCTATGAGCGCGTGCCGGCCAGTTCGGCACTGAAGCGCAATGCCCAGATCCAGCAGGCCACCGACCTCGACGCCGCCGACCGCAGTGACGAGGCGATCAAGATCCTGAAGGGCGTCGTCAGCGAGGATTCCAAGGATCTCGAAGCCATCATGGCGCTCGGCAATATCGAGCGCGGCAAGAAGAAGTTTGCCGATTGCGCCGAGACCTACAGCAAGGGCATCGACGTGCTGGCCGCCAACCAGGACAAGCCGAACTGGGTGTATTTCTACTTCCGCGGCATCTGCGAGGAGCGTTCCAAGCAGTGGGCCAAGGCGGAGACCGACATGCGCAAGGCGCTCGAGCTGCAGCCCGAGCAGCCGCATGTGCTGAACTATCTCGGCTATTCCTGGATCGACCAGGGCATCAACCTCGACGACGCCATGAAGATGATCAAGCGCGCCGTCGACCAGCGACCGGACGATGGCTACATCGTCGATTCGCTGGGCTGGGCCTATTACCGGATCGGCAATTTCGAGGAAGCCGCCAAGACCCTCGAACGGGCCATCGACCTGAAGCCGGAAGATCCGACCATCAACGACCATCTCGGTGACGCCTACTGGCGCGTTGGCCGCACCCTGGAAGCCAAATTCCAGTGGCAGCACGCCAAGGACCTGAAGCCGGAGGCCGAGGAACTGCCGAAGATCGAAGCCAAGATCGAAAACGGTCTGCCTGACGACCCGTCGTCGTCGGCAGCCTCCGCCGACAAGAAAAAAGAAGACGGCAAGGGCGGTTGATCGAAAGGCTGGTTCGCCGATGCCGGCGCTGAGGGATAACGCGCGCGCCAAGGTCAACCTGACCCTTCGGGTGGTTGGGCGCCGCGTCGATGGCTATCACGATCTGGAAAGCGTCGTGGCGTTCGCCGATTGCGCGGATGGCCTGACGCTGGACGTGGGCGGCGAGCTCGCGCTTACGACCAGCGGTCCGCGCGCGCCGGAATGCGGCGAGACATCCGACAATCTGGTGATCAAGGCGGCGCGCCTGCTCGGCGAGCGCGTCGAGGGCCTGAAGGTCGGCTCGTTTGCACTCGACAAGCAGTTGCCGGTGGCTGCCGGCATTGGCGGCGGATCGGCCGATGCCGCCGCGGCGCTGCGTCTGCTGGCGCAGGCCAATGGCCTGGCTGCGGACGATGCGCGGTTGCTGGAAGTGGCGCGGCTGACCGGCGCCGATGTCCCGGTGTGCCTGGCATCGCGTGCCTGCGTGATGACCGGCGTCGGCGAGACGCTGCTGCCGCTTGGCCTGCCGCGCCTGCCCTGCGTGATGGTCAATCCGCGCGTCCCCGTGGCGACCAAGGACGTGTTCAAGGAACTCGGCCTGCGCAACGGCGAACTCCGCGTCGGCATCACCGACGTTCTGAAAGCGCCGAAGTGGCCCGGCGAAGATGCCGCGATCGACGCCTGGATCAAGGCGCTGTCCGCAGGGGTCAACGACCTCGAAGCCCCGGCGCGAAAAATCGAGCCGGCGATCGGCGAGGTGCTGTCAGCGCTTGAAGCGGTCGACGGCGTCCGGCTGGCGCGCATGTCCGGCTCCGGCGCCACCTGCTTTGCGCTGTTCGACGACGACGCCGCGGCGCAACGCGCCGCACAGGCGATCCAGGCCGCGCATCCGCAATGGTGGGTGCATGCCGGCGCGCTGAGTTAACTACTTAAACGTGACGCACCGACGCCGCGGAATCCCTCCCCCTTGCGGGGAGGGTCGGCCGAACGAAGCGATGCGCAGCATCGCTGAAGTGGAGGCCGGGGTGGGGGGCCGCGCACGCCGTCCTTCCGTGGGGTTTACCCCCACCCGACCCGCCTTGGGCGGGCCACCCTCCCCGCAAGGGGGAGGGAAAAGAAGCGTCCGCGTTTGCTATCGTCCTAGTGCGACCGTGCCAGACAGAACGCCACCACCTGCTCGAGCGCGGTCTTCATCGGCGACGGCGGGAACAGCGCCAGCGCATCGACGGCCATGGCGCCGTAATGCTGGGCGCGGTTGATGGTGTCTTCGAGCGCGCGGTGCTTGGTCATCAGGCCGATGGCGTGGTCGAGATCGCCGTCCTCGATTTCGCCGCGCTCCAGCGCCTTGACCCAGAAGGCGCGCTCGGCGTCGTTGCCGCGCCGGAACGCCAGCACCACCGGCAGGGTGATCTTGCCTTCGCGAAAATCGTCGCCGACATTCTTGCCGAGTTTTGCGGCCTTGCCGCCGTAGTCCAGCACGTCGTCGACCAGCTGGAACGCGATGCCGAGATTCATGCCGACGGAGCGGCAGGCGGTCTGTTCGGGCTTCGGCCGGTTGGCGATCACCGGGCCGACCTCGCAGGCGGCGGCGAACAGCTCGGCCGTCTTGCCGCGGATGACCGCGAGATATTCGTCCTCGGTGGTCGCGGTGTTCTTGGCGGCCGCGAGCTGCATCACCTCGCCCTCGGCGATGGTGGCGGCGGCGGAAGAGAGAATGTCGAGCGCGCGCAAACTGCCGACCTCGACCATCATGCGGAACGCCTGGCCGAGCAGGAAGTCGCCGACCAGCACGCTGGCCTCGTTGCCCCACAGCATGCGCGCGGACAATTTGCCGCGGCGCAGCTCGCTCTGGTCGACCACGTCGTCGTGCAGCAGGGTGGCGGTGTGCATGAATTCGACGGCGGCAGCCAGCTTGATATGGCCGTCGCCGGCATAGCCGGTGAGGTTGGCCATCGCCAGCGTCAGCATCGGCCGCAGCCGCTTGCCGCCCGACGAGATCAGGTGGTTGGCGACCTCCGGGATCATGGTGACCTCGGAGCCGGTGCGCGACAGGATGGTGCCGTTGACGCGCTCCATGTCGGCAGCGACAAGCCCCACCAGCTGATCGATCGATGCGGTGGAATGGCTCTCGAAGGGAACTATGACCGCCACGCTGTAAGTCTCCGGATTGCGAGAGCGTTTCCCCGCATGCGAGATTGCAGGATACGCTGTATGCCATTTAGGTCGGATCCGCATGGGCAACAGGTGTCGCCCAGTGGCTGATTTCGACGGGCCACAATAGAAACTGCGGGCTGGCGCGGCAAGGGCATGCGGCGCCGGCGGGGCCCTCGGCGGACGGTAAAGGAGCAGGCACGTGCGCGAACTGGTGCGAACCAACGATGTGGTGCTGGTTTCGGCGATCGGCTCGCTGCTCGATGGCGCCAATATTCATCATCTGGTGCTGGACCAGAACATGAGCATCCTCGAAGGCTCGGTCGGCGTGATCCCGCGGCGGATTCTGGTGCACGAGGACGACAACCGCGAAGCACGCCAGGTGCTGACCGACGCAGGGCTCGCCCACGAGTTGCGGGCCGATGACTGAACATCCCGCCGACACCAGCGACGACGCTTTCCTCGGCGGCAAGTTGCGGCTGCGGCAACTGCGCTCCGGCCACCGCGCCGGCCACGACGCCATGCTGCTGGCCGCCG
>DATCUS010000065.1:0-4549 GCA_036561845.1 Tardiphaga sp.
GGCTGACGCTGGCGCTGGACGATGCCGGCGCCATGCTGCTGGGCGGCGCGGGCTTGCTGTGGTGCGCGGCCGGTTTCTATGCCTCGACCTATATGTGCAGGTCGTCGCAGCGCAGCGCGTTCGCGATCTGGTGGCTGCTGACGCTGACCGGCAGCCTCGGCGTGTTCATCGTCGCCGACATGACCAGCTTCTACCTCGCCTTCGCGCTGGTGAGCCTGTCCGCCTATGGCCTCGTCGCCTATGAGGGCACGCAAGCCGCGCGGCGCGCCGGCACGATCTACATGGTGCTCGCGCTGCTCGGCGAAGCCTTCCTGCTGCTCGCCTTCGTGATGCTGGCGGCCGGCACCACCGGCGGCAACCCCATGATACGCGACGCGGTGGCGCTGCTGCCGTCCTCGTCCTGGTGCGGGCCGGTCATCGTGCTGCTGATCCTCGGCTTCGGGCTGAAGATGGGCCTCGTGCCGCTGCATGTGTGGATGCCGCTGGCGCACCCGGTGGCGCCGATGCCGGCCTCCGCCGTGCTGAGCGGCATCATCGTCAAGGCCGGCGTGATCGGGCTGATCCGCTTCCTGCCGCTGGATACCGCGCTGCCCTTCTGGGGCATGGTGCTGATGGCGCTCGGCCTGTTCACGGCGTTCTATGCGGTAATCGTCGGCCTGACGCAGCAACACCCCAAGGTGGTGCTGGCCTATTCCACCGTGAGCCAGATGGGGCTGGTGGGCGGCGTGATCGGCGCGGGACTGGCGGCCGGCACTCCCGGCACGGCGGTGCTCGCGGCATTCTACGCGCTGCACCATTTGCTGGTGAAAGGCGCATTGTTCCTAGGTGTCGGCATCGTCGCCAAGACCGGACGCCGCCACACGCGGCTCGTCATGGCGGTGATGGCGCTGCTGGCGCTCAGCCTCGCCGGCCTGCCTTTCACCAGTGGCATGCTGGCGAAACTGGCGGTGAAGGATGTGCTCGGGAATGGCATCGCGATGCTGCTCGCCACCCTGTCGGCGACCGGCAGCACGCTGCTGATGCTGCATTTCCTGCGCCGCGTCTCGACGCTGATCGAGGACGGTGATGAGCGCGCCGAGACCGGGTTGCTGTGGCCATGGGCCGTCATCGCGACGGCCTCCCTCGTCGTGGTGTGGGCTCTGTTTCCCAGCGCGACCGGCTACCCATTCACGGCGATCTTCGAGTTGAAGGCGCTGTGGGCGGCAAGCTGGCCGATCCTGCTCGGCGGCGCCCTCGCCTTCGCTTTGCGTGGCTACGCCGACCGCCTGCCGCGCATTCCCGAGGGCGATGCCGTGGTGCTGGCGGAAGCTCTACTGCCGAGCCTCCGGCGCCTCATGGACGGGCTGGAGCGCATCGACGGGATGCTGCGGCAGTGGCCGGTTGCGGGGCTGTTACTCCTCGTCATCGTCATCGCCCTTGGTGCAGCGCTGCAACTAGGCCCGTGAATCTTAACCTCGTCCGGTGACCAGGTACCGGGAGAGCTTGAGCGCGCTACGTACAGACTGTAACGAAGTCGGGACGGTGGGGCGCCGAGCCTTGCCTTCGTGGCCGCCAGACCCAGGGTAGCGTTCAGTGGTGCAGGCCGAATATCGATCCCAAGCAATGTGCCTGGCTACGGGCCTGCGACGGATTCTGCCGGTCATCGCGCTCTGCGCCGTGGTTGCCGCCTGCGGCGGACGCCCGACCGGCGTGCTCGGCACCGTCGCGCAGACCGATACCGATGCGACCGAGGTGAAGATGCTGGTCGCCACGACCCGCGCACCCTCGGACGACCCCAATATCCGCTTCACCGGGGAGCGCGGCTCCAATGTCTCGCTGACCTCGTTCACCGTCTCGATCCCGCCGGACGACCGGCGCCAGATCGGTCAGGTGCAGTGGCCGCGCACGCTGCCGGCCAATCCGCAGACCAATTTCGCCACCGTCGCCGTCCAGCCGCTCGACAGCGTGAAGGCCGCGCGCGGCTGGCTGCGGCAGAACCTGCCCCAGGGCAAGCGGGTGATGATCTTCGTGCACGGCTTCAACAACCGTTTCGAGGATGCGGTCTACCGCTTCGCCCAGATCACCCATGATTCCGAGGCCAAGGTCGCGCCGGTGCTGTTCACCTGGCCGTCGCGGGCGCGGGTATTCGACTATCTGTTCGACCGCGAAAGCACGATCTTCTCGCGCGATGCGTTCGAGGAAACGGTCTACCAGATCGCCACCGACCCTGATGTCGCCGACGTCACCATCATGGCGCACTCGATGGGCGCGTGGCTGGCGATGGAAGGCCTGCGGCAGATGGCGATCCGCCGTGGCGGGCTGCCGCCGAAGATCCAGAACGTGATCCTCGCCTCGCCCGACGTCGATGTCGACGTGTTCGCCACGCAATGGCGGGCGCTTAACTCTCCGACGGCGCGGTTTACGCTGTTCGTCTCGCAGAACGACCGGGCCTTGCAGGTGTCGCGGCGCATTGCCGGCAATGTCGAGCGGCTCGGCCAGATCAGCGCGGCGGACCACTACGCAAAACTGCAAACCGCCGGCATCGTCGTGATCGACCTCACCGCCGTGCGGAGCGGCGACGCGCTGAACCATGACCGCTTCGCCTCCTCGCCCGAGGTGGTTCAGCTCATCGGCACGCGGCTTGTCACCGGGCAGACGGTGACGGATTCCGAGGTCAGCGTCGGCGACCGCATCGGCACGGTCGCGATGGGCGTCGGCCAGACCGTGGGCGGTGCGGCAGCGCTCGCGATCAACGCGCCGATCGCGGTATTCGACCCCAATACGCGCCGGACCTATGAAGGCCAGGTCCAGCAATTCGGTAGAGCCGCCGGGGATACGGTAAGTTCCCCCGGCGCGCAGTAGACCCGCTCTATCGCGCGCGGACCCAGCGGCCGGGCTCGTAGACCCATTGGCCACGACGCAGCACCCAGCGTGGCCCGACGAAGTTGAACCCGCGACGGTTCTCTTCCCAATGCCCGCTCTGCCAGACCCAGCCGCGATTGCCGGTCCAGTTCCAGTGTCCGGGCACCCAGGTATAGCCGCGACGCGGCGCCGGGCGCGGCTCCATGTTCGGCGGTGGAGGACGGCGCACCAGCGCATCGGCATCCGAGGCGAGGCCGACCGCCGCTATGGGCACGAGAGCGACGGTCGAGAGCAGGGTCTTGAACAGCGAACGACGTGAAATCATTGAGCAAACCCTCAGCGGTCAGCGGACCAGGAATCCGATGATCGCGGCATTGGCGATATCGATGAAGAAGGCCGACACCAGCGGCAGGATTATGAAGGCCCGCGCCGCCGCGCCGTGCGCCTTGGTCACCGCCGTCATGTTGGCGATGGCGGTCGGCGTGGCACCCAGGCTGATGCCGGTGAAGCCGGCGGCGATGACCGCCGCCTCGTAGTTCTTCCCCATGGCGGGGAAGACGATGAAGATGATGTAGGCCACCGCCGCCAGCGTCTGGATCGCCAGCACGATGGCCAGTGCCAGCCCCAGCCCGCCCAGCGTCCAGAGCTGCATGCTCATCAGCGACATCGACAGGAACACGTTCAGCGACAGGTCGGAAACCAGCGCCAGCGCGCGGGTGCGGGTCGGCCACACGATGCGGGGGAACAGGCGCGGAATGGTGTTGGTCATGACGATGGCCACGAGCAGGCACACCACGAACAGCGGCAGCTTAAGCGCGACCTCCTCCATCAGCTCGTCGATGACATAGCCGATCAGGATCGCGGCGTTCAGCACCAGCAGCGTGCGCAACAGGCTGACATGGCTGACATCGTCGCGGGTCGAGCCGTCATATTTCTCCGGCAGGCCGACAACATCATCTTCCGCGCGCGGGCCCTTGAGGTTGTTGCGGGCGATCAGGAAGCGGGCGATCGGGCCGCCGACTAGGCTCGCCACCACGAGACCTAGGGTTGCCACAGCGATGCCGACTTCCAGCGCGTTGGTGATGCCGAAGCGCTCGGAGATCAATGGCGCCCACGCAATGGTGGTGCCGTGCCCGCCGATCAGCGAGGCCGAGCCGAGGAACACCGTGATGCCCTCGGGAAGGCCGAGCACCGCGACGCTGCCGGCGGCGATCATGTTCTGAATGACGAGATAGATCAGCGTCAGCCCGAGCAGCACCAGCAGCGGGCGCCCGCCCGAGATGAGGTCGTCGAGCTTGGCGTTCAGGCCGATGCCGGTGAAGAAATACAGCAGCAGCATGTCCCGCGCTTCCAAAGCGAAGCTGATCTCCACATTGAAGAAGCGGTAGGCGATTAGCGTGATCAATGCGGCCAGCAGGCCGCCGGTCACCGCCTCCGGGATGTTCCACTTGCGCAGCGGGGTGACGACGCGGTTGATGCCGGCGCCTGCGAAAAATACAAGGATTGCAATGGTGAAGGTCAGCAGACCCGGGACCTGTAGCGTCGTCATTCTTCCCCACACGCCTCAGAACGACCCGACCGCCGATCCGATCCCGATCACCGCCACCAGCGCGATGATCGCGCCAACGATGCCGACCATGACGATGTCGAAATAGCTTTCCCGGTGGGTTGTGCCGCATACCGCGAGCAAAGTCACCACGGCACCATT
>DATCUS010000066.1:0-6972 GCA_036561845.1 Tardiphaga sp.
GTGCGCGGCAGCGCCGAGGTCGCAGACAGGGCGGCGGCTGCGGACAGCAGGCCGCGGCGCGTGATCAGGCTGGTCATGGTTTCTTCCCTAAAGATTTTTGTCGTTATTATTTTGGACTTGGGCGCAGCGTAGAGGCGACGCGCGACGTCGGCAAGGCGACGTTTGACGCAGGCGCTTTCGCAGGCAGCGAGGCAGCGCGTCTCTCTCCCCTTGTGGGAGAGGAAGGTTATCGGAAGCGACGCGCGGTCATGGCGCCCGATACTGCGCGCGCGGGGAATGGCCGAACAGCGCCTTGTAGGCACGGCTGAACGCGGCCTCCGACTCGTAGCCGATACACAATCCGACCTCACCGATCCGCGCGCTGCGCTTGGCCAGCATGTCCCGCGCCAGCCCGAGGCGCCATTCATTCTGGTAGCGCAGCGGCGATCGGCCCACGAGCGCCGTGAAGCGCGCGCAGAAACTCGAACGCGACATCCCGGCAATGCCGGCCAGACTCTCGATGCTCCACCGCTGCATCGGCCGCTCATGAATGGCCTTCAGGACGCGTGCGATGCGCGCGTCGGAAAGCCCGCCGAGCCATCCGAAGGACTGGCCCTGCTGGACCCAGGTTCGCAGGGTGCGGATCACCACCAGGTCGATCAGCCGGGAAATCATCAGGGCGGCGCCGGGCTGGACGTCGTCGGTTTCGATCAGAAGGAAATGCACGATGCCTTCGACCCAGCCGGCGCCGTCTGCTTTTCGAATGTGAATGCAACGCGGCAGCGCGAACACCATGCTGCGAAGACTCTCGGGATCGAACCAGAAGCGGCAGATCACCACCGTCGCAGGCGCTCCGGAAGCCACCAATCGGACGTCGCCCGTGCCGCGCGGCAGCAAGGCGAGATCGCCGGCGTCGACGACCCGCGTCGGCTGATCGTCGCCTTCGATGTACAGGGCGCCATGCGTGACGATCAGGATGTGCGCCGCATCGGCCTCCAGTTCCAGGCGGGCGGTCTCTGCGAGCGGGCAGGAGTAGACGCTGTCACCCGTCAGATGGATTTGCGACAGCACGTGAGAAAGCAGATCGGATTCGGATCGCCGAAAGCTCGCTTCCGGATGAATGATCAAGTTTTCCAGCAAGTCTGTCATGGCTGATCGAGGCTTCCGGCGATAGTCAGTTGTCCAAGAGAGTTGATAATCGCTCGATTATAGACGCTCTCGCGGAAAGATACAGGTCGCGGCCGGAACGGCCGGAACTTTACCGATCATCCGCGTCATCAGGCCATCAGGCCATCAGCCAACCAACAGGACCTGCTATGAACAACCAGAACATCCAGCCGGCCGATCGCGCCGCGACGTCGCACTGGCTGCAGACTTATTATTTCATCCGTGCTGGCGTCTCCGTCATATGGGTTGCCGCCGCGTTCACCGTGGGAGCCCGCATGCCGCCGATCGCCGCCGCGCTCCTGCTCGCCTATCCCGCCTGGGATGCGGTCGCCAACTTCGTCGATGCACAGCGCAGCGGCGGTCTGAAGGACAATGGCAGCCAGGCGTTCAATGTCGCCGTGAGCGCCATCACGACTGTTGCGGTTGCCATCGCGCTTGGACAGGGCATGCACGCAGTGCTCGCGGTGTTCGGCGTCTGGGCCGTTCTGGCCGGCCTGTTCCAGCTGATCACCGGCGTGCGCCGCTGGAGGGCGGGCGGGCAGCTGGCGATGATCCTCAGCGGAGCTCAATCGGTGCTCGCCGGCGCCTTCTTCGTGAAGCAGGCGACCGGCGCCGCCGTTCCGGGGATCACCGATATCGCGCCCTATGCGGCGTTCGGCGCCTTCTATTTTCTCGCATCGGCGATCTGGCTCACCGTGGTCCAGGCACGCCGTCGTTCGACCCGGCTTGCCGACTGATTGTTCTCGGGTTCGATCCCTCCGCAGCGCAGCGGCTTCGCTGCGGGGGATTGTCCAAACCGGACACCGGCGTGCTGCAGGCCGATGCCAAGGCCGTGCAGCACGCGCCTAGCGGAAGCTGATCAGCTTGAACAGCGGCGCGAGGTAGCTCATTTCCTGGCCGGAGGTCGGCGTGGTGCGGCTGATGAAGTCGAAGATCTTGCCGTCCTGCATGCCGTAATTGGCGAGCCGCTGCACCTTGCGATCCTTGTCGAAGTAGATCGCGATGACGCGCTGGTCGGTCACCTTCTGCGGCATGAATGCCACCGGGCGTTCGGCGCGCTGCGAGATGTAATAGAACACCTCGCCGCTCAGCGTCGCCACCGTGGAGGGCGTGCCCATCACGATCAGCACCTGGTCCTGGCTGGCGCCGATCGGGATCTGTTCCAGCGCGCCGGTGGGCAGGATATAGCCCTTCTGGAATTGCTCGGAGGTGCAGGCCGCAAGCGCCAGGCCCGTCACGGCGATGGCAAGCGCGGCGCGCAGGCTGCGCCAGCTGGCGCGCAAACTGCGATAGGGGCGCGCCGGAACGCCTGATTGGCTCGAAATTGTCATGGCGGAGTGGGCCTCATCCTCTTGCATCGCGCGAGGCGTTGACGTACCGGGCAGCACCTCTGATTGCAACATGCGCGCGCCCCGGGGGCCCGCCTGAGGAACCCAAGATGCTCTGGCCGTTCAATCACTTCAGGAAACCCCCGGCACCGTTGCGGGGGACCATTGAGGCCATATATGGCACCATAGTGGCGCAGGCGCGAGAACCCCGGTTTTATCGGGAACTGGGCGTTGCGGACACGGTTAACGGCCGTTTCGACATGTTGCTGCTGCATCTGTGGTTGTTGCTGCGGCAACTGAAGCAGATCGGTGAGGCCTCCGGCATGTCGCAGGAGCCGCTGTCGCAGGGGCTGATTGACCGCTTCTGCAGCGACATGGATCACAATCTGCGCGAACTCGGCACCAGCGATCTCAAGGTGCCGAAGAAGATGCAGGAATTCGGCCGCGCCTTCTACGGCCGTGCCGCCGCCTATGATAGAGCACTGGCGGAGGGGTCAGAGGTGCTGGCGCTGGCGCTGGACAAGAACATCTATAATGGCACAGACCTCACGCAGGCGCGCCGGCTGGCCCGCTATGTCGAGGAGGCCACGGCCGCGTTGGCCGCGCTCGACCAAACAACAGTTGCGAACGGATCCTGGCGCTTCCCGTCGCCGGTCGCCACGGAGATGATGACGAAATGACCAGAATCGATCGCATGACGGATGTCTCCAATCCTTGGAGCGTGCCGGTGGCGGTGGTGCAGATCCCGGAAACTGGCCTGCAGCGCGACATCGAGGCCAGTCCGGCGGAACGCGCTGCGGTGGCCGAACTGGGCGGCCTGCTGGGCGTATCGTCGGCCAAGGCCTCGCTGGTGCTGACGCCGGTGGGCAGCGGCCAGGTTCACGTGGTCGGCCGGGTCTGGGGCAGGGTCGGGCAGAGCTGCGTGGTGACGCTGGATCCCATCGAGAGCGATTTCGACGAGCCGATCGACCTGATGTTCGCGCCGCCGTCGCAGATTCGCGAACTGGCCGAATCGGTGGACGAGGACATCGAGAGCGACCAGGAGACCCCGGACCCGCCGGAGCCGATCGACCACGGCTTCATCGATCTCGGCCGGCTGGCCACCGATGCGCTTTATCTCGGGCTGAACCCCTATCCGCGCAAGCCGGATGCGGTGTTCGCAGTTCCGGAAATCCCGCCGGACCCGAGCGATCACCCGTTCGCCGCGCTGAAGGCGCTGAAGGAGGCCCAAACCGCCCCGGCCGCGAAGAAACCCGGGGAATCGTGAGCTAAAGCGGATAGCGGCACAGCCGGCCGCTCTGGTCTATTGGCCCCCACGGGCGCCGATTCCGGGTTCCGGGCGACTGGCGAGGCAAAAGCGCCCGGTCAAGATGTTGTATCGGAGCCGGGAAACGCTATTGTCGCGGCCCGATCAGGATTGAATAACGCACTTCGCCGCTCGTCGCCAAACGCGGTGGGTTTCCTCCGCGGCCGTGTCTTTCGGCCGCACTGAGACAGGTTTCCGGGACGTTCATGCCGAAAAAGGTTCGCATCGCGCTAGACGCCATGGGTGGCGATTTCGGCGCATCGGTTGTCGTTCCCGGCGCCGCGATTGCATTGACCCGTCATCCCGACAGCGAATTCCTGCTGTTCGGCGACAGCGCGCTGATCGAGAAGGAACTGGCCAGTCACCCCGCCTTGAAGGCGGTGTCGAAGGTCGTCCACACCGACGTCGCCGTCAGCATGCACGACAAGCCGAGCCAGGCACTGCGCCGCGGCCGCCGGGTGTCGTCGATGTGGCAGGCCATCGAGGCGGTGAAGAAGGGCGAGGCCGACGTCGCGGTCTCCGCCGGCAACACCGGGGCCCTGATGGCGATGGCGCGGTTCTGCCTGCGCATGCTCGATGGCATCGAGCGCCCGGCGCTCGCGGCGATCTGGCCGACCACCCGCGGCGATTCGGTCGTGCTCGATCTCGGTGCGACCATCGGCGGCGACGCCCAGCACCTCAAGACCATGGCGGTGATGGGCAGCGCCATGGCCAGCGCATTGTTCGACCTGGAGCGGCCCACCGTCGGGCTGCTCAATATCGGCGTCGAGGAAATCAAGGGCGGCGACGAGATCCGCGAGGCGGCCGAACTGCTGCGCGCCGCCGATCTGCCGCAACTCAACTTCATCGGCTTTGTCGAGGGCGACGGCATCGGCCGCGGCGCCGCCGACGTCATCGTCACCGAGGGCTTCAGCGGCAATATCGCGCTGAAGGCCGCGGAAGGCACAGCGCGCCAGTTCAGCGAATATCTGCGCAATGCGATGGGGCGGACCTGGCGCTCCCGGATCGGCTACCTGTTCGCCAAGAACGCCTTCAAGGCGGTGCGCGACAAGGTTGATCCGAACAAGTCCAACGGTGCCGTATTCCTGGGTCTCAGGGGCATCGTCGTGAAAAGCCACGGCGGCACCAATGCCGACGGCTTTGCCTATGCGGTCGACGTTGGCTATGACATGGTCCGCTACGATCTCCTCACCAAGATCAATCTGATGCTCAACCGCGACGGCAGCGCGCTTTCCTCGACGCCCGCGCAGGAGGCTGTCTCGTGACTACTCTACGTTCGGTCGTGCTCGGCTGCGGTTCCTATCTGCCGGAGCGGATCCTGACCAATGCCGAACTGGCCTCCAAGGTCGACACGTCAGACGAATGGATCGTCCAGCGCACCGGGATCCGGCAGCGCCACATCGCCGCCGAAGGCGAGTTCACCTCGCATCTGGCGATCAAGGCCGCCAAGGCGGCGCTCGCCCATGCCGGGATCGACGCGCAGTCGATCGACCTGATCGTGCTGGCGACGTCGACGCCCGACCATACGTTTCCGGCCACCGCGGTCGAGGTGCAGCATGCGCTCGGCATCAACCATGGCGCCGCGTTCGACCTGCAGGCGGTGTGCTCCGGCTTCGTCTTCGCGCTGGCCACGGCGGACAATTTCCTGCGCACCGGCGCCTTCAAGCGCGCGCTGGTGATCGGCGCCGAAACCTTTTCACGGATTCTCGACTGGACCGACCGCGGTACCTGCGTGCTGTTCGGCGACGGCGCCGGCGCCGTCATCCTGGAAGCGCAGCAGCAGCCCGGCCTGCCCAGCGACAGGGGCATCCTGACCACGCATCTGCGCTCCGACGGCCGGCATAAATCGAAACTGTTCGTCGACGGCGGGCCGTCCTCGACCCAGACCGTCGGCCATCTGCGCATGGAAGGCCGCGAAGTGTTCAAGCACGCGGTCGGCATGATCACCGACGTGATCTACGATGCGTTCAAGGCGACCGGAGAGAACGCGGAGAGCATCGACTGGTTCGTGCCGCACCAGGCCAACAAGCGCATCATCGATGCCTCCGCGCACAAGCTGCACATCGCGCCGGAAAAGGTGGTGCTGACGGTGGATCTGCACGGCAATACCTCGGCGGCATCGATTCCATTGGCGCTGTCTGTTGCGGTGCATGACGGGCGCATCAAGAAGGGCGATCTGGTGCTGCTGGAGGCAATGGGCGGCGGCTTCACCTGGGGATCGGCGCTGCTGCGCTGGTAAGTCCGGCATTTTACGAAAAATGCCTGCATTGCCATGAACTTCCATGCTATTGCATGGATGAGCGGTGTTGACCGGTGGTCGGTAACCTCTTAATTTCCGCCAGTAATTTTTTCGCCGAGGGTTGGGGCAGGCGATGACGGGAACGGGTAAAACAGTCACACGCGTCGATCTGTGCGAAGCGGTCTACCAAAAGGTGGGCCTGTCGCGCACGGAGTCGTCTGCGTTCGTGGAACTGGTGTTGAAGGAAATCACCGATTGCCTGGAGAAGGGCGAGACGGTGAAACTGTCGTCGTTCGGCTCCTTCATGGTGCGCAAGAAGGGGCAGCGGATCGGACGCAATCCGAAGACCGGCACCGAGGTGCCGATCTCGCCGCGTCGGGTGATGGTGTTCAAGCCGTCGGCGATTCTCAAGCAGCGCATCAACGGCGATGCCGCCGCCAGCAACGGCAAAGACGAGCAGGGCGACTGATTTCGCCATCACCACGGTCTGGAACGAGGATTTTGCATTTGGACAAGGCGCCGGATGCGTTCCGAACCATCAGCGAGGTCGCCGGCGACCTCGACATTCCGCAGCATGTGCTGCGGTTCTGGGAAACGCGGTTTACCCAAATCAAACCGATGAAGCGATCCGGCGGCCGGCGCTATTATCGCCCGGACGACGTCGATCTGCTGCGTGGTATCCGTCGCCTGCTGTATGGCGAGGGCTACACCATCCGCGGCGTGCAGCGCATCCTCAAGGAGAACGGCATCAAGGCGGTGCAGGGCCTGGTCGACGGCGCGCCGGCGCCCGGCTTTGCTGCGCCGAGCGGCGACGTGAAGCCGCGCATTCCCGACCGCGGCCAGGATGATGACGATTACGAGGTCTCCGGCTCCGAGCGGGAGCTTGAGACCGACGGCGAGGACGACGACGACGACAATGAGGAGGTGGAGGAGGCGGTCGAGGCCCCCGTTGC
>DATCUS010000067.1:0-16241 GCA_036561845.1 Tardiphaga sp.
TGGCTGGCCATTCATCTCGGAACCGTCATGGCGCTGTTCCTCACGCTGCCCTATGGCAAGTTCGCCCACGGCATATTCCGCTCCGCGGCCCTGCTGAAGTTCAATCTTGAGAAGCGGCTGCCGAACAGGCTTGGGCTGGGCTGTGAATAGGTGGTGGGAGCCCGAGACTGGCGGGAGTATTGGTTCGCAATTCTTCCGCAGTTTTCCTGCCGCTCTATCGCGAGCGCATCTATCCTGTTGGGCGGCTTGGGTTTGCCGAGAACGTGCTGTGACTGACTTCTTCTGGCGCGAAGCGGATCCTTCAAATTAAGACGTATTCCGCTCTCTTATTGCTGTGCCGAGAGCCAGTGCTTTCGCCAGAGTCGCGGCCGTGGCCTTCAGAGCGGCGAGTCTTGACGGCAGTTGTTTGTTCATAATGCGCTCCAGCGGGCCGGTCATGCCGACGGAATGAAGTACTGCTCCACTCGGCAAAACGACCGGTACGGAAATGGCGGCTAGGCCTTCATCGATCTCACCGATGCAGGTGGCGTAACCATTCGCTCGTACCTTGGCAAATTCCTGTTCGATCCATTTTTTGCTGGTGCGCGAATTGACGGTCGGTTTTGGCAGCTCGTGCGACAGCGCATCGGCGATCAACTCTTTGCTCTGAAACGCCATGATCGCCTTGGCGGTTGCTGCAGCGTTGACGGGCATTTCGATGCCTGGCTGCACATACCCCCTCCATCTGACGTCCGGCGAATAGGAGACGGCGACCACCACGCGCGATCCGATCAGGCGCGCGAGATAGCATGTTTCCGTCGTGATCTCCGTCAGCGCGCGCAGGTGCGGTCCGGCTAGCGACGCATACCAGCCGTCGTCGGCGCCTGCATGCAACAGACGCGTCAAGCGCTCACCGATGTAATAAGTGCGACCCGCATCGCCCTCGGCTGCGAGTCCCGCACGCACCAATCCCTTCAGAAGCCGATGCGCCGTTGTCTTGGGCAGAGCGAGAATGGATGAGACGTCGGCCAGCGTGACCGCTCCGGAGAAGGCCGCAATCACTTCCAGGACGTCGATATAGCGCGCGAGCGGACCGGGCGACGTGTCGTCTGTGGGCATCTGACTGACCAATTGTTGGGCGGGATGCGCCAAATTGTGCGGCTTGACTCACGAATGGGTCGGCGATTATCGTTTCGGTATCCGGAATTATGTTCCGAAAAACGGAATGGTTTGTCAAGGCCTCGAAGTCGATGGGGCCGGGCAGGGCGCATCAATTCTCTGAAGGAGACGCGACATGGGGATCACGCGAAAAGACGTTCTCGGCTCGATGATTGCAGCGACGATGCTGTCACTCGTCGGAGCGGCGCATGGGCAACAGACGGGGCCGATCCTGATCGGCGCCACCGTTCCGATGACGGGGCCGCTGTCATTGACCGGGAAGCAGTACCAGAACTCGCTGGCGATGGCCGAAGAGGACATCAACAAGGCCGGTGGCATCAATGGTCGCCAGATCAAGATCGTGTTCGAAGATACGCAGGCGTCCAACGGCACGGCCGTCAACGCGTTCGTGAAACTCGCGCAGGAGACCAAGCCGGCATTCTTCTTCCTGTCGAGCTATTCGACGCAAAATCTTGCCGTCGCGCCTGAGCTAAAGAAGGTGCAGGTCCCGGCGATGTATGCCGGCGGCGCTGACGCCGTGGCAGATGGCGGCAATGAATGGATGTTCCGCATCCGGCCGGCCGACAGCGTCGCCGCCGAGGGCATGGTGAAGGCCACCGTCGAGGTTATCAAGGCGAAGAAGCCCGGCATTCTCTACATTCAGAACGACTTCGGTCAGGGTGGCGCGCAGACGGCCGCGAAGCGCTTCGAGGCCGCGGGCACGCCGGTCGTCGGCATGGAGGCCTACGGCCAGAACGACAAGGATTTCTCAGCACAGTTGCTTGGTCTGCGCAGCAAGGGTGCCGACGTGATCCTGGTCTTCAACTATCCGCAGGATGGAGCGCTGGTGCTGCGCCAGGCCAAGATGCTCGGCTTCAAGATGCCGCTCGTCACGTCGTCGGCGGCGCTGGTGCCGGCCGCAATGCAGCTACTGTCGCCTGCCGATCTCGATGGCGTCTGGGGCGTCGTCGATGCCTTTATGGATGTGAGCGTCGGCGGCAAGATGAAGGACTATGTCGAGCGCTTCAAAACGAAGTTCGGCATCGATCCCGATCCCTATGGCCTCGCTTACTATGACGGCGCTCTGCTGATGGCCGACGGCATGCGCAAGGTGGGCTCCGACCCCAAGGCGTTGCGCGATTGGCTCGCGGCGGTGAAGGACTGGCAGGGCATTGGCCATGTCTACGCCTATGACGCCAAGGGCAACGGCGTGCGCGACCTTGCTATCGTGAAAGCCAAGCCCGGCACCAAGACGCTGGAGCTGGTGCAGCCCGTCTCTCTCAACTGATTACATCGCATGCACGGCCCCGCGACCGGCAATGCGGTCGCGGGCATGAACGAGCAGGGGCCTCATGGCGGATTTCGTACAGCTTCTTGTCAACGGACTGGCGATCGGGAGCGTTTATGCGCTGGCGGCAATCGGATTCGTCATCGTCTACTCGGCGACCGGCGTGGTGAACTTCGCCGCCGGACAATTCGTGATGTTCGGAACCTTTGCCGGGGTCGCGACGCTGATCAATGCCCAGCTCGCCTGGCCATTTGCCTATAGCGCCGCGCTCCTGATCATGGCGCTGTTCGGTCTGTTGTTCTTTATCGCCGTCTATCTGCCGCTGCGGCGCGGATCGATCGTGACCATCATCATCGGCACTGTCGCCGTCAGCATCACCATGCAGAATGCCGCGCTTCTGTCATTCGGATCGTGGCCGTTTCGTTTGCCGTCGCCGGTCGAGGGCAGCGCGGTCACCATCGGCGGTGCAATCATTTCGACCCATGCGCTCGGTGTGGTGGGCGTCACCGCACTCATGGTTACCTGCCTCTGGCTGCTGTTCAATCGCACCTCGGTCGGTATCGGCATGCGCGCGGTCGCGCAAGATCTGCAGGCCGCCAAATTGATGGGCCTCAAGGTCAACCGGCTGCTCGCGCTGTCATGGGTGCTGGCTGCCGTGCTCGCCGGTGTGGCCGGGCTGATGCTTGGGCCGATGTGGTTCGCGGACGTCAATATGGGCGACCCGATCGCGCTGAAGGCGTTTGCCGCAACCATCATTGGCGGCTTCGGCAGCCTGCCGGGCGCTATCGTCGGCGGGCTATTCGTCGGGCTCAGCGAAGTGTTGGGTGCGTCCTATGTCTCGTCTGCCTACAAGGACCTAATTTCCTTCGGCATCATGATCATCTTCTTGTTGGTGCGTCCTCAGGGCGTGTTCGGCGAAAAGATCCAGGACCGGGGTTGATCGGATGGCTATTCGATTTCCCCTGTCGATCGCGGCAGCCATCCTCGTCATTGGCAGCCTGCTCGCGCTGGTGCTGCCGGAATATTACTTGCGGCTGCTGAACCTGTCGGCGATCTCCGCGGTGGCGGTGATCGGCCTGAACTTCGCGTTCGGCTATGCCGGTCTGATCTCGCTTGGCCATGCTGCCTTTGTCGGGATGGGTGCCTATGGACTAGCGATCCTGACCACGACCTGCGGCTGGTCACCCTGGCTCGCGGCACCGGCTGCCATCGTTGCAAGCGCGGTGCTTGCCGCGCTGATCGGCTTTCCCTTACTGCGCCTGCGCGGCCATTATCTGGCGCTGGCGACCCTCGGGCTCAATGTCTCGTTCTATATCGTGACGTCGAACTGGATCTCTCTCACCGGCGGCACCAACGGCATCGCGCGAATTCCCGAACTGGCGCTCGGCTCGTTTGCCTTCTCCGGTGAACACCGGTTCCTGTGGCTCGTGCTCGTTGTGCTCGCGACGGTGGCTGCCGTCGCGGCGATCCTGCATGCCTCGCGTCATGGACGCGAGATGATGGCGGTGCGCGACGACGAGATCGCATCGGAGATGATCGGCATCGACACCACGCGCGTGAAGATCACGGCCTTCGTGCTGTCGGCGATCTGCGCGGCCATCGCGGGATGTTTGTTCGCCCTGCATGTCCGCTTCGTGGCGCCGGAGGATTTCACCTATGCGCATTCCATCACCTATCTGGCAATGCTGATCGTCGGAGGTGAGGGCACCATCATCGGCGCGATCTTGGGCGCGATCCTGCTTACGTTCCTCCCCGAATGGCTGCGCTTCCTCGGCACCGCCTATCTGTTCTTCTTCGGCCTGCTGATGCTCTGCATCCTGGTTTTCCTGCCGACCGGGCTGGTCGGGCTCGGCGAGCGGTTGCGCCGACCGCGGAAGCGCGTATCGCCGGTCCCCGTTGGCGCACCGGAGGCAACGTGATGACGGTGTTGGAAGCGCGTGGCATTCACAAACGATATGGCGGTCTCGCCGCTTTGGCGGATGTCGATCTGACCGTTGCGAAAGGACAACTTGTCGCCGTGATCGGACCGAACGGCGCAGGCAAATCGACACTCCTGAATGTTCTGACCGGGCTGGCCATACCGGACGAAGGTCGGGTGCTGCTCGACGGCAGGGCTATTACGCGCATGGCGACCAACAGGCGCATCCGCGCCGGCCTCGGCCGCACGTTCCAGCATGGGCGCGTGTTTGCGCGGCTGAGCGTTCTGGAAAACGTCATGACCGGCGCAGCGATCTGCGGCGATCTCAGCGAAGCCCGTCTGCGAGACGTTTCGATGGAGGTCATCTCGCAGATGGGGCTCACCGACGAGGCGAATGAAGCGGTCGGATCGCTCTCCTATGGCCGCCGTCGCATGGTCGAACTGGCCCGCGCACTCGCCTGCCGGCCGAATGTCCTGTTGCTGGACGAGCCCGCGGCGGGCCTGAATTCCGCCGAGGTCGATCAGCTGGTCGATCGTCTAACGCGACTCCGCGCCACCCATGGTCTCGCCATCGTGCTGATCGAGCACAATATGGGCATGGTCATGCGGCTTGCCGAGCGCATCTTCGTGCTCAATTTCGGCTGCAAGATCGCCGAGGGAACACCTGCGGAGATCCAGGCGCATCCCGCGGTACTGTCGGCCTATCTGGGCGAAGGATATGTCCATGCTGATGTGTAACGATCTCGTCGTCATGCATGGTGACATAGCCGCCCTGCAGGGCGTGACGCTAAAGGTCGATGCCGGCGAAACCATCGCACTGATCGGCTCCAACAGCGCGGGCAAGACGACCTTGCTGCACACGATTTCCGGCCTCAACCAGGTGTCGTCCGGCGACGTCCAACTTGAGGGCACGTCGATTGCCAGCTGGTCCACCGACCGACGCGTGGCCGAGGGCATCGCGCAGGCGCCCGAGGGGCGACGAATCTTTCCCGGGCTCACGGTCGAGGAAAACCTGACATTGGCCACCGTGAGCTGGCGTCGCTGGGGTCGGTCCATCGCGGCCGATCTCGACCGCGTCTTCGAACTATTCCCGCGCCTGAAGGAGCGCCGCAAGCAACTCGGCTGGTCGCTGTCCGGCGGCGAGCAGCAGATGCTGGCGATCGGACGGGCGCTGATGGCGCGGCCAAAGTTGCTGCTGCTCGATGAGCCGTCGCTTGGCCTCGCGCCCCGTCTGGCCGAGGAGGTCTATGAACGCGTCAGGCTGATCAGCAAGTCCGGCCTGACCATTCTCGTCGTCGAACAGAACACCGTACTGGCGCTGTCGGTCGCCGACCGCGCTTACGTGCTGGAAGCCGGGCGCATCGTGCTCGAAGGGCCGGCCAGCGAACTCAAACACAATGCGCGCGTGCGCGAAGCTTATCTGGGCCGTTGAACCCGGAAATCCAAGGAGACAACATGTATCCGAACAATCATGAGAAGTCCGGCAACCTTTATCAGCGTGCATTGAAGAGCCTGCCGGGCGGCAATACCCGCACCACTGTGTTCATGAAGCCGTTCCCGATTTATGCGGCATCGGGTGCCGGTTGCCGCGTGTGGGATCTCGACGGTAACGAATATATCGACTGCATCAACAACTTCACCTCGCTCATCCACGGCCATGCACATCCGACGCTGATCGAGGCGGCGACCAAACAGCTCGCGCTCGGTTCCGCGTTCGGCATGCCGACGGAATCCGAGGTCGATCTCGCCGAACTTCTGGCGGATCGGCTGCCGGCGGTTGATCAGGTTCGCTTCGCCAATTCCGGCACTGAAGCGGTGATGATGGCGCTGAAGGCGGCGCGCGCGTTTACCGGCCGTCCGAAGATCGCGAAATGCGAGGGTGCGTATCACGGTTCCTACGACTATGCCGAGGTCAGCCTCGATCCGACGCCGTCGGCCTGGGGCGGCAACGCGCCGGTCTCCGTCGCCTATGCCAAGGGCACGCCGGACAACGTGCTCGCCGATGTTGTGACCATTCCGTTCAACGATATCGAAGCCGCGGTGAGCCTGATCCGCGAACATGGTCCGGAACTCGCTTGTGTTCTCGTCGATCCGATGCCGAACCGGGCAGGGCTGGTGCCGGCCGACAAGGCATACATTGAAGCGCTGCGCGAGGTCACGCGCGAAGTGGGCGCGCTGTTGATCTTTGACGAGGTCATCACTTTCCGCCTCGGCTACCACGGCGCGCAGGGCCTGTGGGACATCCAGCCAGATCTCACCACGCTCGGCAAGATCATCGGGGGCGGATTCCCGGTCGGCGCCATCGCCGGTCGCAAGGAGTTTATGTCGGTGTTCGACCCGTCCTCGGGCAAGCCAGCGCTGCCTCACGGCGGCACCTTCTCGGCCAATCCCGTCACCATGCGGGCCGGCATCGCGGCCATGGAATTGCTCGACAAGGTTGCTTTCGCGCGGCTTGACGCCATCGGCCAGGCGGTACGCGAGGGCATCGACGCGGCGTTCCGCAAGACCGGCGTGCCCGGCGGCACCGTCGGCCTCGGCTCGCTGCTGAAGATCCATTTCACTGATCGCCAGATCCGCGACTATCGCTCGGCCTATCTGAACGAAGCCGAGACGAAGCGGCAGGCCGTGTTCAACGCGGGGCTGCTCAATCGCGGAATTTTCGCGGCGAACTATGGTTTGATGGCGCTGTCGCTGCCGATGACCGATGCCGATCTCGATACCATCGTGGAGGCGGCAGCGGCGTCGTTGCATGAGGTCGCAGCGCTCGGTTGACCGGACGGCATTCGTATCATGGCTGCTCCAGCCGGCGCCACACGGCGCCGGACCGGATCGCTCTATTCACAAGCAGGCCCGCGATGACTTTGAAAATCGATCCCATTACCCGCTCCGTCGTGCAACATCGCCTAAGTTCGATCGTCAACGAGATGGGCGAAGCGATGCTGCGCACGTCCTATTCGCAGATCCTGAATTCCAGCCGCGATTTCTCGCTCGGCATCTGCGACGTCAACGGACGCCTGATCGCGCAGGCTGACCATATCCCCGTGCATGTCGGCGCGCTGTCCTGGGCGACGCTTGCCGTTGAAGAGCGGTTCAAGGACATCAAGCCGGGCGACGTGCTGCTGCTCAACGATCCCTATCACGGGGGCAGCCATCTACCGGACCTCACGGCCTTCGTCCCGGTGTTCGACGGCGACCGGCGGCTGTACTGGACCATTGTGCGGGCGCATCAGAGCGACATTGGCGGCGCCACTCACGGCGCTTATAACCCCGGAGCGACGGATATCTGGCAGGAGGGCCTGCGGGTGCCACCGATCCGGCTCTACGAGGCTGGAAAGCTGCGAGACGATCTGCTCGACATGCTGGCGTTGAACGTGCGCAACCCGCGCGACTTCCGCGGCGATCTCGCAGCCATGGTCGGCGCCGCGCATCTCGGCGAACGCCGCGTGCGGCGGCTGTTCGCGGAATTCGGCGGCGAGACGGTCGAGGCTGCCGTCGAGACGATCCTCGATGCGGCCGAGCAGCAGACGCGCGCGGTGCTGTCGACCTGGAAGGACGGCGTGTTCTACGGCGAGGCGTTCCTGGACGATGACGGCCACGGCCGCAGCGACATCAAGATCGCGGCGAAGGTCACCAAGAAGGGCACCGACATCGAGATCGACCTGTCGGACTCCGATCCGCAGACCACGAGCTTCGTAAACTCGTCACATGCGAACATGCAGGCCGCGGTGGTGATGGCGTTCGCCTATCTCATCGATGCCGACATTCCGAAAAACGCTGGCGCATTGCGGCCGCTCACGGTGGTGGCCAAGCAGGGCACCATCGTCTGGGCCGATCCCGGCCTGCCGGTGACAATGTGCACCAGCCATCCCTCCAACGAGATCGTCGAGGCGATCGTCAAGGCGCTGTCCGCATCCTGTCCGGAACGCGCGATGGCGGGCTGGAGCCGGCGCTTTCGGATCGCCATCCAGGGCGAGGATCCGCGCACCGGCCGCAGTTTCATCTGGCACATGTTCCAGGCGCGGCCCGGCGGCGGCGCGTCGTCCGGCGGCGATGGCTGGTCATCGATCGGCGAATGGCACACGGTAGGCGGTATCAAGTTTGGCAGTATCGAAGTCGCCGAAGTGCGTTTTCCCCTGCATTTCCGCCATCACGAATTCCGGGCCGATTCCGGCGGCGAGGGCAAATATCGCGGCGGCCTCGGCGTTTCACTGGATCTGGTGATGGAGACGGCGAAACCGGCGCGCGCGAATACTGCAGGCGAGGGCACGAAGCATGGCGCCTGCGGCATGCTCGGCGGCAGCGATGGCCAACCGCATCATTATTCGCTGATATCGGAGGGTCGCGCGCCGCGCGTGTTGCGCACCAAGGAGGTCGGCATCGAGGTGCTGCCGGGCGACTGCTTCGAGATCCGTTCAAGCGGTGGCGGCGGCTGGGGGCCACCCGACCAGCGTTCGCAACAGGCGCGCGCGCGCGATGCCGCGCAAGGCCTCACGACAACTGATGCAAAGACCGAGCAGGTATCCTGAAGATGTTTACGATTGGAATCGATGTCGGCGGCACCTACACGGACCTGGTGGCGCTGGATCGCGACGGCAACGCCGTATTCGCGAAGTCGCCCTCCACCCCACAGGACCAGTCGATCGGTGTGATGACCGGGCTCGAAGAACTCGCACGCCGGCTGGGCTTGTCACGCGCCGACATGCTCGGCCGGACCGATCGCCTGGTGCACGGTACGACCGTCGCGACCAATGCGCTGCTTGAGCGCAAGGGCGCAAAGGTGGCGCTGCTGACGACGGAAGGGCATCGCGATATCATCGAGATGCGCGAAGGTTTAAAGGGCGATCGCTACAATCTGCGCACTGCGCCGCCGGAGCCGCTGGTGCCGCGGGAATTGCGCTTTGGCGTGCGCGAGCGCGTCCGGCCGGATGGCGAGGTAATGATTCCGCTCGATCAGGATTCGCTGGGCGAGGCGATTGCCGCGATCCGCGCGGCCGGCGCGAACTCGGTCGCGGTGTGCTTCCTGCATGCCTATCGCAATCCCGCGCATGAAATTGCAGCGGTGGAACGGCTGCAGCGGGAACTGCCCGACATCAACGTGTCGCGGTCGAGCGATGTGCTGCCGCAGATCAAGGAATACGAGCGGGTCTCGACGACCATCGTCAACGCCTATGTCGGGCCGGCGGTACGACGCTATCTGACCAATCTGGAAATGCGACTCAAGGAAGCCGGCCTCGCCAGCAGCCTGTTCATCATCCTCTCCCATGGTGGCATGGCGCCGGTCACCGAAGCCGCGCGTCTTGCGGCAGGCACTGTTCTGTCCGGCCCCGCGGGTGGCATTTCCGGATGCCAGCGCTGTGCGGAACTGCTGGGGATTCCCGACCTCGTCCCGTTCGATATGGGCGGTACCAGCACGGACATCTCACTGATCACCGAAGGCCGCGCCTCACTGTCAGCGGATGGCGGCCTTGCCGATCAGCGCATCGCGCTGCGCAGTCTCGACATCGCCAGCATCGCAGCCGGAGGCGGTTCGATCGCGACCGTCGATGCCAGCGGCACCTTCCGCGTCGGGCCGGAAAGCGCCGGCTCGGTGCCGGGGCCTGCCTGCTACGGCAATGGTGGTCTCGAAGCGACCGTCACCGATGCGAGTGTCATTCTCGGTTATCTCGATGCGTCTGCCTTCATGGGCGGTAAGCGTCCGCTGGACCGCGCAGCCTCCGAAGCGGCCATCGACCGTCTCGCAGCATCGCTCGGGCTGTCGCGCGAGGATGCGGCGGCGGGCGTCTATCGCATGGTCAATCTCCGCATGGCCGACGGCATTCGGCTGATGACCCTGCGCCGCGGCGTCGATCCGCGGCGTTATGCTATGCTCAGCTTCGGGGGCGCTGCTGGTCTGCATGCGGCCGAAGTGGCGCGCGAACTCGAAATCAAGCGCATCATCGTACCGACAGCGGCATCGGTGCTGTCGGCGTGGGGCATGCTGACCAGCGATCTGCGCTATGAGGTCAGCAGTACGCATTACAGCGCGGGCCAGCGCATCACGCCGGCGGAAGTACGGGCGATTTTCGCTGATATCGAAGCGCAGGCGACCGGCCGGTTGCAACCGTGGTTCGGCGGAAAGATCGTGGTCGAGCGCTCGGCAGAAATGCGGTACGGCGAACAGATTTTCGAGATCGACGTTCCGCTGGGCGATCTCGACTGGGCCTCGGACGACATCGTCGATCGGACCGAGGAACTGTTCCATCGCCGTCACGAAGAACTCTACACCTATGCGTCGCCGGATCAGGAAGTCGTTTTCGTCAATGCGCGCGCGGCTGCGATTGGCGTCATTCCGCGAGGGGCGAGCGCGTCGCGTGTTCCCGCTGCGGTGTCCGCCTGCGCGCCATCAGGCAAGCGCAATGCGTTCTTCGGGGCGTGGAAGGAAGTACCGGTCTATGCAGCGAATATGCTTGGGCCCGGTCATGCCATCAATGGTCCTGCGATCGTCGAGGCGGAAACCACGACGGTGGTGGTCAATGACGGCGACCGCATCACGGTGAACGATCTCGGCTGGCTCGATATCTCGCTGGCATAGGCCACAGTCTGAGTAAATTGGTTCTGATAGCCTTGCTCGCACTTCGGGCTGCCCAATGGCGGATTCTGGCGCAAAGCGGGCGTCCACATTCAACTGCAGTAGCGGCGTCAACCCATGTTCTGCTCGAAACCGCCGGGGGTCGTCGCCACCAGAAGCGACGGGCGGCCGAGCAGGTCCGACCGGATCGCGGCGACGTTCGCCCTGCACCACCTCGACGCCGGCCTGGCAGCTCGCCTTCGACGTGTTGCGAGTGGGTATTCCGCTTCTTTCTGTTGTCCAGCTAGATGTCCTTGGTCGTGCTTCGCGCGATCGCCATGAAAGCGCGGGCGGCGGCGGTCTGGTAACGGTGGGCATCCCATAGGAGCGCGCCCGAACGCCGTATCCACGGCGGCCCAATAGGGATCATCACGAGGTCCTTCCGGGCATTCAGGCTTCGGTCGGCGAGGACGGTCGGCAATCCTCCGGATTTTGCCAGTTCGATCAGCGCCTCGACCGAATCCATCTCGACGCGGATATCGAGTTTCGTGTCCGGCGGTAGCGATTCATCGAGAATGCGCCGCGTCGCGAATGCCGTCGTCAGCAATGCCAGCGGACGCCGAGCGAGGGCCGCCAGTGAAATGGAGGCCTGCTGCGTCCGGTTTTGCGATTTTGCGAGCACGAGGACCAACCGTTCCTCGAACAGTCGGCCAGCGCCCAGCTCAGGATGCTGCGGCGGATCGAAAGCAATTCCAAGGTCGAGATGCCCGGACAGGATGCGCTGCTCGACACTTCTAGCATTGCTGGCCTCCACGCTGAGCCGGACAGCGGGATACTTGTCGCTGAACTCGCCGATGATCTGCGGCAGGAAGGCGGTGCTGTAGGTGTGGATAACGCCCACACGAAGGGTGCCGGTCATGCCGCCTTCCAGTTCGGCAATCGCGGTGCGGGCCGCCTCGGTCTGAACCATCAGGCGTTGGGCATGTTCGCGGAGCGCCAGTCCCGTTGCGGTCAGTTGCATGCCGTTGGAGGTCCGGTCGAACAGGACGGTGGCCAGGTCCTGTTCGAGTGCGCGTATCTGCTGCGACAGCGTCGGCTGGGAAACGCCGAGGATCTCAGCGGCCTTTGCCATTCGCCCATGCGTGGCAATTGCGAGAAAGTATCCGAGGCGCCGGGGGTCCATGGCCGATTATATCTTCCTATCGCATCGATAGTTTTTATTCTGTTGGCCTATGACGCCTGTCATGCCACTGTTTGTCAACGTCGGATTTGGCGCGGCATCTGAGCCACCCATCCCGAGCAAAATCAGAATCGGAACGGGAGGCTTTCATGCTGCCACAACTGACCTTTTGGGCTTGTGCGCGCCTGGCCGCGGCGGTGCTGGGCTCGGTCGCCATCGGCGCTAACGGGGCCGCGGCTCAGGATTATCCAACCAAACCGATCCAATTGATCGTTCCCTTCGCGGCCGGCGGTGCTGCCGATATCATCGGGCGAACGATTGCGGAGAAGCTGGGCCAGATCTACGGCCAGCAGGTTATTATCGACAACAGGGCAGGGGCAGGATCGAATATCGGCATCAACGCGGCCGCCAAGAGCGCGCCGGACGGCTACACGCTGGTGCTTGCGTCGATTGCCGTGGCGGTCAACCCCTGGTTGTTCAAGTCGATGCCGTACGACCCTATGAAAGACCTGACACCGCTGACCCTGGCGCTGGAGACACCGAATGTGGTGCTGGTCCCGACCTCTTCATCGATCAAGAACATCAAGGATCTGATTGCCTTTTCCAAGGAGAGGGCAAAGTCGGGTGGCGCCACCTATGGCTCGGCCGGCATCGGATCCTCTCTGCATCTCGCCGCGGAAATGTTCCGGCAACAGGCCAATGTCGAACTGACCCACGTGCCCTATCGCGGTTCGTCGCCGGCGCTGACCGACCTGATGTCCGGGCGGATCGACCTGATGTTCGACAATGCCTCGACCGCCCTTCCGCAGGTGCAGGGCGGCAGCGTCCGCGCCATCGCCGTGACCACGAAGGAGCGCATTGCAGCGTTGCCGGACGTGCCGACGATCGCCGAATCCGGCGTGCCGGGCTTCGAGCTTGCCAACTGGTGGGCCATTTTTGGTCCGGGACATATGCCTCCGGCGCTGGCGGAGCGCATCAGCGCAGATATCCGCAAGGTTCTCGCCGACCCGGACGTGCAGAAGCGCTTCGCGGACGTCAGCGGTCGCGTGATCGCGTCGACGCCGCAGGAGCTGGCCGCGCATTTGGCCAAGGAGAGCGCCAAGTGGAAGCAGGTCGTCGATGCCGCCGGGATTCGCGGCAGCCAGTAGCGCCAACGTCCGCCATCACGCGATCAGTCACTCAGGGAACATCAAGCGCGCCCATAGCGTGGGCGCGCAGGGAGAACGATGTGAAGAAGTTGGTTTCAGGTTTTATGGCATCCGTGGTGTTCTTCGCGGCCTCGGCTGCGTCGGCGCAGGAAACCAAGCCGCTCAAGCTCGGTGCCGTGCTCGACATGTCTGGCCTGTTCGCCGACATTACGGGCCCGGGCAGCGAGACTGCCGCCAGGATGGCTGTTGAGGATTTCGGCGGCGAGGTGCTCGGCCGCAAGGTCCAGATCGTCGTCGCCGACCATCTCAACAAGTCCGACCTCGCGGCTAACTTCACCCGCGAGATGATCGACAACCAGGGCGTCGAAGCGATCGTCGACGTTGCAGGCTCGGCTACGGCGCTGGCTGCGGCCGAGATGGCGAAGGCGCGCGGCAAGATCATCATGTTCAATGGTCCAGGCGCCGTCCGGCTGACCAACGAGGCCTGCGGGCCCACCATCGTCCACTACACCTATGACACCTATGCGCTGGCCAGCGTCACAGGCCTTGCCACGGTGAAGCGTGGACTGAACAGCTGGTTCTTCCTCACAGCGGACTACGCCTTCGGCCAGGAACTGGAGCGTGACACGTCGAATATCGTCGTCAAGGCGGGCGGCAAGGTGCTCGGCAGCGTCAAGCACCCGATCAATACGTCGGACTTCTCGTCGTTCCTGCTGCAGGCCCAGAGCTCCAAGGCCAACGTCGTCGGCCTCGCCAATGCTGGCGGCGACACCATCAACGCGATCAAGCAGGCGGCAGAGTTCGGCCTGAGCCAGTCCGGTCAGAAGATGGCGCCATTGCTGGCCTTCATCTCCGACATCGACAGCGTCGGGTTGGAAACCGCGCAAGGCCTGTTGCTGGCCGAGGCGTTTTACTGGGACCTCAACGACGAAACGCGGGCATTCTCGAAGCGCTTTATGGACCGCACCAAGCGCGCGCCGACCTCGGCGCAGGCCGGCGTCTATTCCTCGGTCACGACCTATCTGAACGCGGTCAAGAAGGCCGGTACTGTCGAATCAGCATCAGTCATGAAGGCGATGAAGGACACGCCGATCAACGACATGTTTGCCAAGAACGGCCGGATCCGCGAGGACGGTCGCATGGTGCACGACATGTACCTGTTCGAGGTGAAGAAGCCGTCAGAATCCAAAGCGCGATGGGACGACTACAAACTTCTGGCAACCGTCTCCGGCGACGACGCCTTCCAGCCGCTTGCGGCTTCGCGCTGCCCGCTGATCAAGAAGTAGCCCGCGACGAAGTGGCCAACGGCGGATCACTGGCAAAGGTGATCCGTCAGGCGCGGTCGGGGACAACAGGAAGATACCTATCATGCACAGCAGCGTGGCCATCCGGGTCGAGGCGGTCGAGACGATCCTGATCGACGTGCCGACGATTCGTCCTCATCGCCTGTCGATGCATACGATGAACAGCCAGACCCTCGTCATCGTGATGATCCAGTGTTCAGACGGGACGGTCGGCATCGGCGAAGGCACGACCATCGGTGGCCTCAGCTACGGCGAGGAAAGTCCGGAAGGCATCAAGCTCACCGTGGACACCTACATTGCTCCGGCGATCGTCGGCGGGGATGCGTCGCGCGTCGCTTTGCTGATGAACTTGGTGAAGCTGCACGTCAAAGGCAACCGTTTTGCCAAATGTGCGGTGGAGACGGCACTTCTAGACGCGCTGGGCAAGCGCCTCGGCCTGCCGGTTTCGGAACTGCTCGGCGGCCGGCAGCACGACAGCCTGCCGGTGGCGTGGACGCTGGCCAGCGGTGACACCAGCCGCGACATCGTCGAAGCCGAGCAGATGCTCGATATGCGCCGCCACAACATTTTCAAGTTAAAGATCGGCTTGCGTTCCGTCGACGCCGACGTGGCGCATGTTGCGGCCATCAAGAAGGCGCTCGGCGACCGCGCCAGCGTCCGGGTCGACGTCAATCAGGCCTGGAGCGAGCCGGAGGCGCGGCGCGGCATCCCAGCTCTCGAGGCGGCCGGTGTGGACCTGGTCGAGCAGCCGCTGTCACGCGACAATCGCGGCGCCCAGACCCGCCTCAGCGGCCGCTTCGCGGTGCCGCTGATGGCCGACGAAGCCTTGCATGGCACAACGGACGCCTTCGACATCGCGACGCGCGGCGCCGCCGATGTCTTCGCGTTGAAGATCAACCAGGCCGGCGGTCTGTATGATGCGGTGAAGATGGCCGCGATCGGCGAGGCGGCAGGCGTAGGCTTGTATGGCGGGACGATGCTGGAGGGCGGGGTCGGCACCGCGGCGTCGGCGCAGGTTTTTTCCGTGCTGCCGAAACTCGCATGGGGGACCGAACTGTTCGGGCCGCTGCTGCTGACCGAGGAGATTCTCGCGACGCCGCTGCGTTACGGTGACTTCGTGTTGCAGGTGCCCACAGGCCCCGGAATCGGAGTCGAACTGGACATGGATCGGGTCGCGTTTTTTCGGCGCGATGGCTACGCGCCCCGTCTCCAATCATCCCGTGCAACGACAGGAGTTTGAATCATGCTGTTTCACGTGGAGATGGACGTGCAGATTCCGGCCGGACTTGCGGTGGACCTGGTCGATCAGTTGAAAAAGACCGAGCGTGAACGTGCGCAGGAATTGCAGAACAGCGGCCAGTGGCGCCATCTTTGGCGGGTTGCCGGCCGCTACGCCAATGTCAGCATTTTTGACGTCGAGAGCAACGAGGTGCTGCACGACATCCTGTCGACTTTGCCGCTGTTTCCCTTCATGCGCGTGACGGTGACGCCGTTATGCCGGCATCCTTCGTCGGTCCGCACGGACGACAAATAGGAGCCTTTCATTTTGAGCTTGCGCGTCATCAGCGCGCGAGCACGATGATCTTTCCACCGGCTACGGCTTCAGCGTCACCGGAGCCAACAAGCCGTTGGGCTTCTTGGCGGACTTCACCGGGTTGCGCGCTCGCACACGCTACCTGGCCGGCTGGGCCGGCAGCGGCGCGCCGCCAACGGAGATCG
>DATCUS010000068.1:0-35013 GCA_036561845.1 Tardiphaga sp.
GGCGGACCTGCGGCGGGGTGCACAGCGCCACGGCGTCGATCTCGGGCGCTTGCGCCAGCAACTCGTCGAGCGTGGCGAAGTGGGCGACGCCATCGAGCGCCGCATTGCGGCTGGCGACGGCCTTGAGTTCGATGCCGTCAGTCGCCGCGATGGCCGGGATGTGCTGGTCCCGCGCGATCTTGCCGAGGCCGACGATGGCGAGTTGAATCGGATTCACCGGCGTAGCCCCTTGAGATGGTCGTTGTGTCCATTGTCCATGGTCGCCCCCGGTCAATCCGCCGCGCCATGCCGGCGCAACCCGTTCAGGATCACGCTGGTCATCTGCGCAGCCGCCTCATCGGCATCCTGGGCGGCGATCGCCTCGACGATCCGCTCATGCGACGCCAGCACGGTCTCGCGCTCCGGCGCCTCGACCGGTGCGCTCAGGATGAACGAGGCACGCAGCGCCGCTTCGATGACCCAACCGATCGAGCGCATGAAAGGGTTGCCGGAGGCGTTGGCCACGGTGATGTGCAGGTTAAGGTCGGCATCGGCAAAGCTCGCCGAATCCGACGGCGCGGCGCGCATGCAGGCCATGCTGCGGCGCAGCTCGGCGACTTCGGCATCGGAGCGGCGTTCGGCGGCAAGGGCAGCGGCCCGGGGTTCCACCGCCAGCCGGATGTCGGCGAGGTCGCGCAGGAAGCGCTTGTCGATGCCGGCGTCGAGATGCCAGGCCAGTACGTCGATGTCGAACATGTTCCAGGCGGCGCGTTCGCGCACCACGGTACCGACCCGCGCCTTGGTGCTGAGCAGCCCCTTGGCCACCAGGGTCTTGACGGCTTCGCGCAGCACCGGGCGCGACACGCCGAACAGCAGGGTCAGCTCGGCGTCGCCGGGCAGCTTGGTGCCCTCGGCATAGCGGCCGGAGATGATGTTGATGCCGATGTTGCGCGCCACCTCGGCATGGTTGGAATGGGCGCGCCGGGTCGGGATGGAAACGATCTGCGGGCTCATGACGGCGTCGCTCCCAGGCTGCGGCGGCTGGACCGGCGGGCGAAGCCGACCATGCCCTGCTGCAGCACAATAAACGCGAACAGCAGGATGCCAGTGGCGATCTTGGTCCACCAGCTGGACAGCGTGCCGTCGAAATTGATGTAGCTCTGGATCAATCCCTGGATCAGCACGCCGACAAAGGTGCCGAACACGAAGCCGTAACCACCGGTGAGCAGCGTGCCGCCGATCACCACCGCTGCGATGGTGTCGAGTTCGACGCCGACGGCCGATAGCGAATAGCCGGCGGATGTGTAGAACGAGAACACAATGCCGGACAGGCCGGCCAGCACGCTGGACAGCATGTAGATCAGGATCGTGGTCCGCCCGACGCGGATACCCATCAGCGCGGCGGAGATGCGGCTGCCGCCGAGCGCGTAGACATTGGCCCCGAACTTCGTGAAGTGCAGCAGCACGATGCCGGCGGCGAACACCGCCAGCATGATCATGGCAATCACGGAGAGCTGGCCGCCGCCGGGCAGCGCGATGGCGTGGTCGGCGAGGTTGCCATAGAGCGGCGCCGTGATCGGGATCGACTCGGTCGACATCAGGAAGCTGGTGCCGCGCGCCAGGAACATCCCGGCGAGGGTAACGATGAAGGGCGGCAGATCGAAAAACTGGATCACCGCGCCCATCGCCGCGCCGAACCCGGCGCAGATCACCAGGATCGCGGCGAAGGCCACCCACGGCGACAGGCCGAGATGCTCGATGGCGATCGCCAGGAACACTGTGCTGAAGCCGATCACCGCGCCGACCGACAGGTCGATGCCGCCGGAGATGATGACGAACGTCATGCCGGTGGCGACGATGCCGAGGAAGGCATTGTCGGTGAGCAGGTCGGCGACCACTCGCGTCGAGGCGAAGTTCGGGAACTGGACCGAGCAGAGGAGAAAGCCAGCGACGAACACCGCCGATGTGACGAGGACGGGAAACAGCCGGTTCATTTCCACACCTTCGACAGCAGCAGGCCGAGGCCGGACAACCGCGGCGACTGCATCAGCAGCACGGCCAGCACCACCACAGCCTTGACCACCAGGTTGAATTCCGGCCGGAAGCCGGACAGCAGGATGCCGGTGTTCATGGCCTGGATGATCAGCGCCCCGAGCACGGCATAGACCAGGCTGAAGCGCCCGCCGAACAGCGACGTGCCGCCGATCACCACGGCCAGGATGGCGTCGAGCTCGAGCCACAGCCCGGCATTGTTGGCGTCGGCGCCGAGGATATCTGCTGCCGCAATGATGCCCGCCAGTGCCGCGCACAGACTGCACCAGACGTAGACCGCCATGGTCATGGCCGTGGTGCCGACGCCGGCCAGCGCGCTGGCCCGGGCATTGCCGCCGGTGGCTTCGATCATCAGCCCCAGCGCGGTGCCGCGCACCAAAGCGAGGGTGACCAGCAGCATGCCGAGCGTGATCGCCGCCGGCGCGGGAATGCCGAGCACCGAGCCGCCGCCGAACCACACCAGCTCCGGCGACGTGAAGGTGACGATGCGGCCCTCGGTAATCAGTTGCGCGATGCCGCGCCCGGCGACCATCAGGATCAGCGTCGCGACGATCGGCTGGATGCCGAGCACCGCGACCAGCAAGCCGTTCCACAATCCGCACAGCAGGCCGGCGCCGAGCGCCGCCGCCAGCACCACCGGCAACGGGTGGCTGTCGGCGAGGCTCGCCGCGATGGCGCCGCAGATCGCCATCACCGCACCGACCGAGAGATCGATGCCGCGGGTGGCGATCACCAGCACCATGCCGAGCGACAGCAGCGCCACCGGCGCGCCGCGGTTGAAGACGTCGACCAGACTGCCGAACAGCCGTCCGTCCTGCAGCCTGAGATCGAAGAATTGCGGCGACACGGTCCAGTTGATGGCGAGGATCGCTAGAAAAGCGACCACTTGCGGCAGGCCGGAGCGGGGCAGGCGAAACGCCATGTCAGGACCCCCTCATGCCGCGTGCTGGTCGGCGGCGATGGCCGCGACGATCGACGGTACGTTGATGGTGTCGCCGACCAATGAGGCGACATGGGCGCGCTCGCGCAGCACAATCACCTCGTCGGCATAGGTGACGATCTCCTCGAGTTCCGAGGAAATCACCAGCAGCGCCAGCCCGTCGGCGCACAGCTTCTGAATCAACCGGATGATTTCCGCGTGGGCGCCGACGTCGATGCCGCGGGTCGGTTCGTCGAGGATCAGCAGGCGCGGCTCGATGGCCAGCCAGCGCGCCAGCAACGCCTTCTGCTGGTTGCCGCCGGACAACAGGCCGATCGGGCGCTCCGGATCGGCCGGGCGAATGTCGAGCAGTTTGATGAAACGATTTGCGATGTCGTCCTGTTCGCGGCGCGACAGCGGCTTCAGCAGACCGCGTCGCGCCTGCAGCGCCAGCACGATGTTTTCGCGCACGGTCAGCTCGGCGACGATGCCGTCGGTCTTGCGCTCTTCGGGACAGTAGCCGAAGCCGAGCTGCACGGCATCGCGCGGCGAATGCAGCCGCACCGGCCGGCCGTTCACGATCGCGGCGCCGGCATCGGCGCGCTCGACGCCGAATACGAGGCGCGCCGTTTCCGTGCGCCCGGAGCCCAGCAGCCCGGCGAGGCCGACCACTTCGCCGCTGCGCAATTCGAGATCGAAGGGCGCGACATAGCCGGCCTTGCCGAACTGATGGAACGACGCATAGGGCGCGCGTGCGGTGTCGGCGGGAGTGTGGACGCGTTCGGCGGTGGCATCGCTGAGCTCGCGGCCGAGCATCATGTGCACCAACTCCATGCGCGGCAGCTTTGCGGTCTCGCGCTCGCCGACCAGCCGGCCGTTGCGCAGCACGGTGATGCGGTCGCTGATGGCATAGACCTGATCCAGGAAATGCGTGACGAACAGCACGCCGATGCCGCGACCGGCAAGCTGGCGCATCACCGCGAACAGGATTTCGACCTCGTGCTTGTCGAGGCTGGCAGTGGGCTCATCGAGGATCAGCACCCGCGCCGACATGTCGACAGCCCGCGCGATGGCGGTGATCTGCTGTACCGCGACCGAATAATCGCCAAGCGGCGCTGCGACATCGATGTCGAGCCCGAATTCCTTCAGCAGCAGCGACGCGCGGCGGCGCATCTCGCTTTCGCGCACAAAGCCGAATCGTGTCGGTTGCCGGCCGAGAAACAGATTCTGCGCCACCGACAGGTTGGGCAGCAGGTTGACCTCCTGATAGACGGTGGCGATGCCGGCCTGCTGGGCGGCGTCCGCCGAGCGTGGCGCGATCTCGACGCCGTCGAGCCGGACAATGCCGCTGTCCCGTGCGACCACGCCGGTGACCAGCTTGATCAGCGTCGATTTGCCGGCGCCATTTTCGCCCAGCAGAGCGTGGATCTCGCCGGCCCGCAGCGTGATGTCGACGCCGTCGAGCACGCGGACGCCGGCGAAACTCTTGGTGAGCCCGCTGGTCTGCAGCAAAGGCGGGGAGGGATTTTCGATAACCGAACTCATTCAGTTGCTACTCACAAATGCAGTCATTCCGGGGCATGCTTCCGCCGGCGCAGCCGGCTGATGTATGACCCCGGAATCTCGAGATGTTTTGAACATGTCGAGATCCCGGGTTGCTCGCTGCTTGCGCGCTCGCGCCCCGGGATGACAGTGGAGCCGCACTCAATAGCCGAGGCCCTTCTTGCTATCGTAGATCTTCTGCGGATTGTCGGCAGCCGTGTAGAGTTTGGACTCCGTCTGGATCCACTTCTTCGGCACGGTGCCCTTCTCCTTGTAGGCGATAATGGCGTCGAAGGCAGGTCCCGCCATGTCCGGCGTAAGCTCGACGGTGGCGTTGGCTTCGCCGGCGGCGATCGCCTTGAAGATGTCCGGCACCGCGTCGATGGAGACGGTGAGGATGTCCTTGCCGGGCTTGAGGCCGGCTTCCTTCATGGCCTGGATCGCGCCGACCATCATGTCGTCGTTATGCGCGTAGACCGCACAGATGTTCTTGCCGCCGCCCTCGGCCTTGATGAAGCTTTCCATCACTTCCTTGCCCTTGGCGCGGGTGAAATCCCCGGTCTGGCTGCGCACCACCTTGAGGTTGGCATGCTTGGCGACGGCAGTGTCAAAACCCTTCTTGCGGTTGGCGGCGACGCTGGCGCCCACGGTGCCCTGCAGTTCGACGATGTTGCAGGCCTTGCTGCCCACCGTCCTGGCCAGCCAGTCGCCGGCGACTTCGCCCTCATGCACGCTGTCGGAGGTCACCGCGGTCAGATAGAGGTCCTTGCCCGACGGATCGATGTCGCGGTCGAGCAGCACCACGGGAATCTTGGCTTCCTTCGCTTCTTTCAGCACCGCGTCCCAGCCGGTGGAGACCACCGGCGCGAGGAAGATGGCATCGACCTTTTGCGCGACGAAGGAACGGATCGCCTTGATCTGGTTCTCCTGCTTCTGCTGGGCGTCGGCGATCTTGAGGTTGATGTTGCGCTTCTTGGCTTCGGACTTGGAGACCGAGGTCTCTGCGGCACGCCAGCCGGATTCCGAACCGATCTGCGAAAATCCGATGGTCAACTGGGCGGCGGAAGCGCTGAAGGCAAATCCGGCAAGGGCGGTGGCGGCAAGCAGGGTCGTCAGGGTCTTGCGTGTCATGAGCGATCTCTCCCGATGTGCAACGGCGCTTCTGCGAGCGCCTGGCTGTGGGCAAATTTATTACACGCCGGGATAGAGCTGACTAGTCATATTATTTGACTATTTCGGTTCCCTCCATTGCCGGATGGTGCGGTCTATCCGACGGCCGCTGCTGCCGCGCGGCCAGCATTGCGGCCGGAGAACAGGCAGCCGCCCAGGAACGTGCCCTCCAGCGAGCGATAGCCGTGCATGCCGCCGCCGCCGAAGCCGGCGGCCTCGCCGGCCGCATAGAGACCGGGCATGATCCGGCCGTGCTGGCCGAACACCCGGGAGTCCAGGTCGGTCTCGAAGCCGCCCAGCGTCTTGCGGGTCAGGATGTTCAGCCGTACCGCGATCAGCGGCCCGTGGGCGGGATCGAGGATGCGGTGCGGTTTGGCGGTGCGGATCAGCCGGTCGCCGATATATTTGCGCGCGTTGTGCAGGTTCATCACCTGGGTGTCCTTGACGTAAGGATTGGCGATGGCGCGGTCGCGCGCCTCGATCTGCGTTCGCAGGTGATCGAGCCTGAGCAGGTTGTCGCCGCTCAGCGCATTCATGGCGGCGACCAGATCCTCCAGCGTGTCGCGCACCACGAAATCCGCGCCGTGCTGCTTGAACGCCTCTACCGGCGCCGGCGCGCCCTTATTGGTGGCGCGTTGCAGCGTCATCCGCCAGCTCTTGCCGGTGAGGTCGGGATTCTGCTCGGAGCCCGACAGCGCAAATTCTTTCTTGATGATGCTCTGGGTCAGCACGAACCAGGAATAGTCGTAGCCGGTCGACTGGATGTATTGCAGTTGCCCGAGCGTATCTGAGCCGGGAAATAGCGGCGACGGCAGCCGCTTGCCTGTGGCATCGAACCATAGGGAAGACGGGCCGGGCAGGATGCGGATGCCGTGCATCGGCCAGATCGGATTCCAGTTCTGCACGCCTTCGACATAATGCCACATGCGGTCGCGGTTGATCAGCCGGGCGCCGGCGGCCTCGGTAACGCCGATCATGCGGCCGTCGACATGGGCGGGCACGCCCGAGATCATGCGCGCCGGTGGCGCACCCAATCGCGACGGCCAGTTCTGCCGCACCAGCTCGTGGTTGCCGCCGATGCCGCCTGAGGCAACGATCACCGCCTGCGCCCGCAGTAAGAAGTTGCCGGTCACGATGCGCGAACTGATCTCGCCGCGCGCCGCGTCCGTCGGCTCCAGGATTGCGCCGCTGACGCCGTCGACGGTGCCGTTGGTCATGCCGAGGGCATCGACGCGGTGGCGGAACCGGAAGCTGAGCAGCCCTTTCGCCTCCGCCTCGCGGGCACGGCGCACGAACGGTTCGATCACGCCCGGCCCGGTGCCCCAGGTGACGTGGAACCTGGGCACCGAATTGCCGTGGCCCATGGCGTCGTAGCCGCCGCGCTCGGCCCAGCCGACCACCGGGAAGATTCGATGGCCCATGGCGCGCAGCCAACTGCGTTTTTCGCCGGCAGCGAAGGCGATGTAGGCCTCGGCCCAGCGCCGCGGCCAGTGATCGTCATCGCGATCGAAGCCGGCGGAGCCGGCCCAGTCCTGCGTGGCCAGCTCCACGCTGTCCCTGATGCCGAGCCGGCGTTGCTCCGGCGAATCCACCAGGAACAATCCTCCGAACGACCAGAACGCCTGACCGCCGAGATTCTGCTCGCCCTCCTGGTCCAGCACGATGACGCGCTTGCCGGCGTCGGCGACCTCGGTCGCGGCCACCAGGCCTGCAAGCCCGCCACCGACCACGATGACATCGGCATCATCAGCCATTGCGTTTCCCCCAGTTTTTGATTGCGGCGATTGAAGCGCGGACGGCGCGCGGCGGTCAATGGTTGTTCCACTTTGGGACCTCCCACGCGGCAGGTGCATCTTGCGCGCAACACTTCATTTGAATCGCATTTGAACCATCGCGCCCGTCTGGACAAAAAATCGATCCCGCAACACGCTGGTGAAGTCCTGCATCATCAGGACAGATTCGGGATCGTCGGTTTTGGACCTAGGTTTGAACTGGGGCAGGTCATGAAGTTTGTTACGGGGTTGCTCGCGGCGGTTCTGCTGTTCGCGGGCGTGGGGGCAAGTCATGCGGTGGTCCGGATCGCGGATGACCGCGGTGGCCGAATCGGAACCTACGTCGACAAGTACCAGGGCCTGCGCAGCTCCGGCGAGACTGTCATCATCGATGGCCTGTGCGCATCGGCCTGCACCATCGTGCTCGGCGCCGTCCCCCACGACAAGATCTGCGTAACCTCCAACGCCAATCTCGGCTTTCACGCCGCCTGGGATTTCGGCTCCAACGGCCGTGCTGTGACCAATCCGGAAGCGACGCAGATGCTGTACTCGATGTATCCGACGCCAGTGCGCCGCTGGATCGCCAGGCGCGGCGGGCTGACCCCGCATATGATCTTCCTGCGCGGCCGCCAGCTCACGGGCATGTACAAGCCGTGCTATATGGACGCCCAGGCGTCGGCGCGTTGAGCCGGACACGTCCATCATCATGACGTGATCGGGGTGACACCGGTCGCGCTTGCCCAAGGTCGCATCTCAGCCTATCTGGAACTGATCAATCGGTAGCCATAGCGGCGCGCCGGTTGTCGCCGTTCATCGAGATGCCCGCATGGCCCAGCCCGTACCCGTCCGAGACAGCCTGCGCCCGGCGCAACGCTCCGGCGTGGCCTTTGCGATCGTCGCCGCGACCGCAGTGTTTGCGGTCGTGCTCGTGGTCGGCGCCGCCGCGCTGTGGGTGCACTATGGCACCGCGGTGTTTTTCGAGATGATCAAGTCGGGCATCGCCGCCTGCATCTGAGCCAGTTCAAGGGGCATTGTATGTCGAATTCTACCACCCGGCCGCTGGTCGTGATCGCGGCCTTTGCCGCCAGCCTCGCGGCCGGGTTGCTCGTGGTGTTGTGGCTGGTGGGTGGCCTGCAAAAGGTCGCCGCCCCGGCGGCCATCGGCGGTCCGTTCCAGCTCAGCGACCAGACCGGCCAAACGGTCACCGAGGCCAGCCTCAAGGGCAAGCCGACGCTGATCTTCTTCGGCTTCACCCATTGCCCGGACATCTGCCCGACGTCGCTGTTCGAAATCTCCGAAGTGCTGCGCGCGATGGGCCCCGACGCCGACCGCATCAATGCCTATTTCGTCTCGGTCGACCCGGAGCGCGACACACCGGCGGCGATGAAGGATTACCTGTCCAGTTTCGACCCGCACCTTAAAGGCCTGACCGGCAACGAGGCTGCCGTGGCGAAGGTGATCTCCGGCTTTCGGGTCTATGCCAAGAAGGTGCCGCTCAAGGATGGCGACTACACCATGGATCACACCGCGCTGATCTACCTGATGGATCGCGATGGAAAGTTCGTGGCGCCGTTCAACCTCAAGCGCAAGCCGGAAGAGGCGGCGACGGATCTCAAGCGCTATCTGTGAGCTGAACGTTGCCGCGGCGGCCGGATCCATGACGCAGCGGATCGCCCGCCCGCGCGGCAATGCCGTGTTCGGTCTTTTCCCAATGATGCGGATTCCAGACGTAATGGATAACCGCGCGCCAGGCCGCGACCGATAGGCAGATCCAGTAGAAGCCGGTCAGTAGCAGAATCCAGCCGTCGCGCAGGCGATTGCGCCGCGCCAGCCCGAGCAGGCCGACGATGGCGGTCGAGAGGCAGCCAGCGCAGATCGCGACGAGGTAAAGCAGCGCTGGCCGGTTCGATGGCGACCACGATGAGGGTGCTGCAAGGTTGCCGGCGAGCAAACGCGCCAGCAACGCGCCGAGCATGACCGGATAGGCCAGCGCCGTCAGGACATTGCCGCCGGCAACCAGATTCAGCGTGACAAACCCGCGCGCGCCTGCATCCCGCCACAACTGACGGGGCTGGCGCATATGCACGCACCAAGTCTGCAGCCAGCCCTTCATCCAGCGCGTGCGCTGCCGCAGCCAGCTGCGAAAGTGGACAGGCGCCTCTTCGAAGGTGGTCGAGGCAAACGTCACCGAGCGATAGCCGAAGCGGGCGAGGCGGATGCCGAGGTCGGCGTCCTCGGTGACGTTGAAGGCATCCCAGCCGCCGATCTGGCGCAGTATCGCCGTGCGAAAATGATTGGATGATCCGCCGAGCGGCAATGGCAGGCCCATGGCCGACATGCCCGGCAGGTAGACGTCGAATTGTCCGGCATACTCGGCGGCGAACGTCAGCGACAGCCAGGTGTGCGTTTCGTTGTCGATGCACAGGCTGGCCTGGGCGCAGGCGACGTCATCGCCAGAGCGGCGAAATGCATCGACCGCGGCACGCAACTGGCCGGGTTCAGGACGATCTTCGGCGTCGAACACTGCGACCAGGCTGCCACGCACAAAGGGCAGCGCCCAGTTCAGCGCCTTGGGCTTGGTCTGCGGCGCGGTCGCGGGCGCGATCAGCGTGCGGAGATGCGGTTTTCGGCCGAGGCGGGCGATGGCTGCGCGGGTCTGCAGATCGTCCGGCTCGACCACCAGGATAATGTCGAGTTTTTCGCGCGGATAATCCAACGCGTCGAGTGCGCGCAGCAAGGGCGCGACCGAACTCGCCTCCCGATAGAGAGCTGCGACGATGGTGTAGGCCGGCAATCGATCGTCCGAGGGCGGCGGCAGGGTTGTACGCTGCCGTCGGGGCCAGAAAGAGCTGATCAACCGGAGCGCGACAAAACCGAGAAACCACAGCGCCATCGCGGTGGTCCATAGTTCGGGCATGACGTAGGGAGGCAGCAGCGCGACCGCCGAGACCGCGCATGCCCGCTTCAGTCGGCTTCGCCACCGGCCGCTTGTCGTCGCGTCGGATGCGGCCGACAGCGCAGGAAACCGATTGTGCAATCCGCCCGTTGCTGCATCGGTCAAAGCCGGTCCGCCGTGACGAAGCAGGAACTGCTGCAACGCGGCGTCCGGCGTCAGGCGGATGTCGTTCCCGATGGAAGGATCGGCGCGGCAGATCGCGCGGGCTGTGAGGTTGCGCGGGGCCACCGCCAGGATCAGGCGCCCGTCCTTGCGCAGAGGCACGATTCCGGATGCGGCGGCACAGTGGATCTGGTCGTCGCGCAGCAGCGAATCCCTGCGATCCACGTCGGACAAATCATGGATCGCGATGCCGGTATGGCGCGACAGATGTTGCAGGTAAGAGGCTTCGTCGAGAACATCCCAGCGGATCAAAACCTGATCGGCCCCGATCCCCAGTTCCCGGGCGCGTGTTTCGGCCGCGCACAATAGTTGCGGTGCCAGCACACCCTGCAGGCACGCCAGTTCATCAGCCGGCCCGTGATCGAGCAGATGGCGTTGATTGTCATTGCCGAAGCGGGTGAGCGGAGGCGGGCCGGGCAGGAAGCCCGGCGATTCACCGGTGCGCCATCGTTCGGCGGGCGTTCGACCCGGCGAGGAAAAAGCCGCACTGCGCTGCTCGACATGGTCCGTCTGGGCCATGCGACGCCCCCACCCTACAAACCGTACTCGCGTCTTCCGCCGGATGGTCTATAAGACCCACCACCCGAAAGCGCGTCTATGCAACCACAGATAGTGAAGGCCATCAACGACCGACTGTTCCGGCCGATCGCTCTCGCGGGTGCCGGCCTGCTGGCGGCCACGCTTTTGGCATGGACGTATCCGGCCGCTGCGCAGGCTCCGGCGTCTGCCGTGACGCAGCCGGGGCCGCAGGCGGTACCGGGCTTCTGGGACCCGCGCCGCCGCCCGGACCGGCCCGACCTGTCGCGGATCACCGTGATCCGCTTCCTCACCGAGACCGACTATCCGCCGTTCAATTTCACCGGCCCGGACGGTAATCCGGCTGGGTTCAACGTCGATCTGGCGCGGCTGTTGTGCGAGGAGATCAAGGTCACCTGCACGATCCAGATGCGCCGCTTCGAGACGCTCCTTGACGCCATCGCCAGCAACCGCGGCGACGCCATCATTGCATCATTGGCGGTGACGCCGCAGATCCGCGCCCGGGTCGATTTCACCGATCCGTATTATCGCGCGCCGGCGCGCTTCGTGTCGCGCAAGACCTCGGTGATGCCGGAAATCCGGCCCGAATATCTCGAGGGCAAGAAGGTCGGCGCCATCGGAGGATCCTCGCACGAGGCCTATCTCAAGACGATGTTCACCGACGCCGTGCTGGTGAGCTACCCGAATGACGACGCGCTGCGCCAGGCGCTGAAGCGCAGCGAAGTCGATTTCATCTTCGGCGACGCCATCTCGCTGGCGTTCTGGATCAACGGGACCGATTCCGCCGATTGCTGTGCCTTCAGCGGGGGCCCGTTCATCGAGAGCCGCTATTTCGGCGAAGGCATCGGCATCGCGGTGCGCAAGGGTAACGATACGCTGCGCCAGGCGCTGAACTGGGCACTGTTTCGGCTTTGGGAAAAGGGCCGCTACACCGATCTGTGGCTGCGGTATTTCTCCGTCAGCCCGTTCTGAATTCACCTGACCACGGCGGTTTTGCATTTCCATGCCGACACGCCTAGTTTGCGCGGCCCGGAGGCCTTCTGATGTCCACGATTGATTTGCCCAGCCCGAGCGACCTGCGCTCTCTCGCCGAAAACTCAAATGCCTGGCCGTTCGAGCAGGCGCGCGCGCTGGTGGCGCGGCTGAAGAAGAAGCCCAAGGACGAAGTGCTGTTCGAGACCGGCTACGGCCCAAGCGGCCTGCCGCATATCGGCACGTTTGGCGAAGTGGCGCGCACCACCATGGTGCGTCATGCCTTTCGGGTGCTCACCGAGGACAGGATCAAGAGCCGCCTGCTGGCCTTTTCGGACGATATGGACGGCCTGCGCAAGGTGCCGGACAATGTGCCGAACAAGGAGATGCTGACGTCGCATCTCGGCAAGCCGTTGACGCGCGTGCCGGATCCGTTCGGCACCCATCCCAGCTTTGGCGAACACAATAATGCGCGGCTGCGCGCTTTTCTCGACACCTTCGGATTCGACTACGAATTCGCCAGCGCCACGGACTACTACACGTCAGGCAAGTTCGACGCGACGCTGCTTCGTGTGCTGGAGCGCTTCGACGCGGTGATGGCCATCATGCTGCCGAGCCTGCGCGAGGAACGTGCGGCCACCTATTCGCCGTTTCTGCCGATCTGCCCGCGCACCGGTGTGGTGCTGCAGGTGCCGATTCTCGCCCATGACGTCAAGGAAGGCACGATCTCCTATGACGATCCCGAGACGAAGGAGCGCGTCACGCTGCCGGTCACCGGCGGGCACTGCAAGCTGCAGTGGAAGCCGGATTGGGCGATGCGCTGGACCGCGCTTGGCGTCGATTACGAGATGGCCGGCAAGGACCTGATCGATTCGGTCAAGCTGTCCGGCAAGATCTGTTCGGCGCTCGGCGGCCTGCCGCCCGAGGGCTTCAACTACGAACTGTTCCTCGACGACAAGGGCCAGAAGATCTCCAAGTCGAAGGGCAACGGCCTGACCATCGACGAATGGCTGCGCTATGCTTCGCCGGAATCGCTGTCGCTGTTCATGTATCGCGAACCCAAGGCGGCCAAGCGGCTGTACTTCGACGTGATCCCGCGCGCGGTCGACGACTACCAGCAGTTCCTCGACGGCTTTTCGCGCCAGGATGCCAAGCAGCAGCTCTCCAATCCGGTCTGGCACATCCATGCCGGCCATCCGCCGAAGTCGGACATGCCGGTCACGTTCCAGTTGCTGCTGACGCTGGTGTCGTCATCGAATGCGGAGAATGCCGAGACGCTGTGGGGTTTTATCGGGCGCTATCGGCCGGGCGTGAACGCCCAGACCCATCCCAAGCTGGATGCCATGGTCGGCTACGCCATCAACTACTACAGAGACTTCGTGGCGCCGACCAAAACGTTTCGCGAGCCGACCGATGCCGAGCGCGTGGCGCTGCAGGACCTGCGCGATGCGCTGTCGCAACTGCCGGCGGAGGCGACGGCCGAGCAGATCCAGGACGTGGTCTACGAAATCGGCCGGCGCGAGCCGTTCCTCGACCACAAGAAGGCGGCCAAGGACGGCAAGCCGGGTGTCTCGCTTGACTGGTTCAACATGCTGTACCAGGTGCTGCTCGGCCAGGAAAAGGGCCCGCGCTTCGGCTCCTTCGTCGCGGTCTATGGCGTGCCGAACGCCATCGCGATGATCGACGGCACACTGGCAAGAACCGCCTAGGCGCTTATCCCTTCCACTTGGGAGTGGAAGGGATGCTGCGGCTACAAGCTCGACTGCAGCACGTAGCGGCGGTTGTCCTTCTGCGCCGGACGCGCATTCATCGGATAGAGCTTTGCAAAGCTCGCGACGTCTGCGGCAGCCACCTGCATAGGCTCGGTCAGCACCAGCCACTCCACGACTTCCGAACAGGGTGGTGTGGTCAGGGAGCCCGGGTAGCGGTAGTAGCCGCGCCGCACCGGCAGCAGGGCGTTCGGGTCGATCCCGGCATCGGCTTTCACCGCCGGGCCTTCGGTCGCCGGCATGGTCGCGACGATCTTGCGGAAGGTGGCGTTCGGCGTGCCGGTCGTCAGCAGGACGCCGACCACCGCGAGGGCGCCCGCGTCCGAACGATGCACAAAATGCGCTTCCATCGGAAAATTCTTGCCGCCGATCATGTGCTCGCTCGGGCGGTGGAAGTGCACCTGCAGCAGTTTGTATGTGGTCTTGTCCAGCTGCAGCGTGCTGCCGGGGGCGAAGTTCAGCTGGATGGTATGGCCGTTGTTGACGATGGTGTCGGCGCCGCGGCCCCATTTGATTTTCAGCGGTGGCAGTTGCGATTTGATGGTGGCGCCAATGTCCAGCGGCGACTGTTGAGCGCCGATCGCGCAGACCTTGCTGTCGGCGTCGAGATCGCCCCAGTGCGACGGACCGCCGGCACCGTCATAGCTCCAGTGGGCGCCCTCCGCGGCCAGGCCCGCTGTGGCGCAGACGGGACATAGGGCGAGGCCGGCGAGGGCCTTGAGCATGTGGCGGCGATTCATGACGGGTTCCCCTTTTGCTGGAATGGGAACCCGATAGCTGATTCGCGGAACCTTGGAGTGGTGTTTCTCCCGGAGATCTCCGGAGAGTTGCGGCCTGGCTTACTGGCTCGCCCATACGATCCGGGCAATCCACTCCACATCGGCCGCCGGGATGGTGCGGTCGACGTGATTCGGGTTCAGCGATGCCAGTTCGAGCGTCTTGGTGGTCCGGCGCTTCAGTTCCTTGACCATCACCTCGCCGCCGGTGGTCTTGACCACCACCCGGTCGCCCTTGCGGATCTGCGCGCCCGGCGACACCACGATGACGTCGCCATCGCGATAGGCGGGCTTCATCGAGTCGCCGGAGATCTCCAGCGCGTAGGCGTGTTCGTCATTCACTGACGGCAGCCCGACCTCGTCCCAGCCCTTGCCGACCGGAAAGCCGCCGTCGTCGAAATAGCCGCCCGCCCCGGCCTGGGCGAAGCCGAGCAGCGGCACAGACTGCACCGAGCGGGCCACGCCGTCGATCAGCTGCACGAAATTGTCGATGCTGACGCCGGTTGCGGCCAGCGCTTTGGACACAGATTCGGTGGACGGCCAACGCTCGCGGCCGTCATTAGTGATGCGCTTGGATTTGTTGAAGGTGGTGGCATCCAGGCCGGCTTTCTTGGCAAGGCCGGACGGGGAAAGGCCGGAGCGTTCGGCGAGGCGGTCGAGGGCATTCCAGATCTGATCGTGGCTTAGCATGTGCGTCGGTCCGGGTTGTCCGTCGCGAGCGACCGGACGGGGAATCATGGCGGAATTTAGGAATTATTACCTTGTTTCCAGGGATTTGCAATCACCATTCACTAAAAAATACCAAAGCTTGAAGTGGGGCGATGCCGCCGATACGGTCGGCAGATCCTTACAACTCCGCAATATCCGGGAATTCTGCCGAATTCTCAAGGAATTGCGGGGAAACTGACGAACAGACGGGAAGTCCGGCCGGGTGCGCATCATCTATAAAATCTGTCCGGCTTCGGCCTGGCGTGAGGCTGAGCGGCAGGGCGTCTATCGTGGCAGCGCCGACGATTCGCGTGACGGCTTCATCCATTTTTCCACCGCATCGCAGGTGGCGGAAACGGCGAAAAAGTACTTCTTCGGCCAGGCTGGACTATTTCTGGTGGCGGTGGACGCCGATGCGCTCGACGATGAGCTGTTGCGCTGGGAGCCCTCGCGCGGCGACGACCTGTTTCCGCATCTTTATGGCGAACTCGACCTCGGCGCCGTCACGGAGGTGCTCGAGCTGCGTCTGCGCTCCGACGGCAACCATGACATTCCGGAGCTTGAATCGTGATCCGCGCCTTCGACGCCCTCTCTTTGCCGTTGCTGCGCTGGCTCGATCCGGAAGACGCGCACCGCCTCGCCATCCAGGGCCTGCGCCTGCTGCCGCCGTCGAAGCCGCGGGCCGACGATCCGAAGCTCGCGGTGCGTGCCTTCGGCCTGAACTTCCCCAATCCGATCGGCATCGCGCCGGGCTTCGACAAGAATGCCGAGGTGCCGGACGCGCTGCTGCGGCTGGGCTTCGGCTTCGCCGAAATCGGCACGGTGACGCCGAAGCCGCAGGTCGGCAATCCGCGGCCGCGGATCTTCCGGCTGGAGCGCGACGAGGCGATCATCAACCGCCTCGGCTTCAACAATGACGGCGCCGACGTGGTGCTGCGGCGGCTGGCGGCACGGGCACAGCATGGCGGCATCGTCGGTGTCAACGTCGGTGCCAACAAGGATTCCGCAGATCGCGTCGACGACTATGTGCGGCTGATCGAAACCTTCGCGCCGGTGGCGAGCTACTTCACCGTCAACGTGTCGTCGCCGAATACGCCCGGCCTGCGCAACCTGCAGCAGGCGGAGGCGCTCGACGATCTGCTGGCCAAGGTGATCGACGCCCGAGAACGGGTGCAGCGGAGCGCCGGCGATTCGCCGGTGCTGCTGAAGATCGCACCCGATCTCAGCCTCGCCGATCTCGACGACGTCGTGCATATCGCGCGATCGCGCAAGGTCGATGGCATGATCGTCTCCAACACCACGCTCGCCCGGCCCACGACCTTGCGCGAGCAGGCGCGGGCCAAGGAGCAGGGCGGCCTGTCCGGCCGGCCGCTGTTCCGGCTGTCGACACGGATGGTGGCGGAGACCTATGTGCGCGTCGAGGGCGCGTTCCCGCTGATCGGCGTCGGCGGCATCGATTCCGGCGGCGCGGCGCTGACAAAGATCCGCGCCGGCGCCAGCCTGATCCAGCTCTATTCGGCATTGGTCTATAAAGGCCTCGGCCTGGTCGACAGCATCAAGGCCGATCTGGTCTCGACGCTGCTGCGCACCGGTCGCGATTCGCTGTCCGAAATCGTCGGCGCCGATGCGGCGACGCTGACCGCGGAAGACTGGCCGGTGTGAGAGCGACGATCCTGGTCGTCGCTCTGCCCGAGGTGAGCCGGGACGGGAGCTAAACGAGTGCGACCTTTCCGGTCGCCAGATCGTAGACGGCACCGACCACACGGACTTTTCCCTTGGCGACCATTTCGGCCAGAATCGGTTTCGCCTTTTGCAGCCGCTGAACGTTTTGCTTCACATTAGAGACGACTGCCCGCTCGGGCAGATCCTGGCCCGGCTGCTTCAACACCGGCTCGATGCCGGGTTTCATCGCCCGCACCAGGTCCGCGATGTGGCCTGGAAGCGTATTGCCCTTCTGCAGCGCGCCGATGGTGGCATTGACCGCGCCGCAATTGCCGTGACCGAGCACCATGATCACCTTCGTGCCCAGCACGGCCGCGCCGTATTCGAGGCTTGCGAGGCCGTCCGGCGTGACGAAGTTGCCGGCGACACGGACGACGAACAATTCGCCGGGGCCCTGGTCGAACGCCAGTTCCGGCGCGACGCGCGAATCGGCACAGCCCAGGATCGCCGCAAAGGGCGCCTGCCCCTGCGTGCGGGAGACTCGTCCAGCGGAAAAATCTCGCTCGCGCATCTGGTTGGCAACGTAGCGCGCATTGCCTTCCATCAGGAGGTTGAGCGCTGCATCGGGCGTATCCGCTGCGGCTGCGGGCTGCGCACTGGCCAGGGTAGGTAGCGAAGTGGCTGCCAATACGCCCGCGCCAGCCTGGAAGAATTTCCGACGAGAGATTCCGAGATCAGGACAAGCATCACACATTTGCACTCTCCATTTTTTTCGAAAGCGCAACGGTATCTCGCCACTCCCGGGTTCGCGAAGAGGACAATTGCGAACAGTCGGCGACGTCGTAAACAAGCGGATAAGGGGACTGAACGGATTCTATGGATTTCAATCCGCGGCGGTTATTGGAACGACGTCCTTGCCATCGCCGGATAGCGCCATGCCTGCAGCACGCCGCGCGACAGCAGGAATGCCAGGAACGCAATCCACAGGCCGGCATTGCCAAACGGCGTCAGCACGTACCAGGCGGCGATGTAGATCGCCAGCGCCGCCAGCATCAGGTTGCGCATGTCGCGCGCCCAGGCCGCGCCGATATAGATGCCGTCAAAAGCGTAGGCCAGCACGCCGCAAGCCGGCGCTAGCGCTGCCAGTACCATGAACTCGCGCGCGGCAAGGCGCACCTCGGAACTGGTGGTGATGACATCGATCAGCGCATTGCCTGACATCGCGAACAGCAATGTGACGCCGACCCCGAACGCAGCGCTCCAGCCCAGTACCAGTTTGACGGCGCGGCCGAATTGCTGGCGGTCGCGCGCGCCAAATCCCTGGCCGCACAATTGTTCGGCGGCGGTGGCGAGGCCGTCGAGAAAGAACGAGCCGATCATCACGAAGTTGTTCAGCACCGCGTTGGCCGCGAGCGTCAGGTCGCCGGCGCGGGCACCCTGCGCGGTGAAGAACAGGAATGCCGCGATCAGTGCCGCGGTGCGTATCATGATGTCGCGGTTGACAGCGAACAATCGCAGCAGCCGGAGGCGGTCGAACAGGATGGCGCGCGGTACGCCGATGCGCCGGCCCAGCACCTGCCACACCGCAATCAGCCCGGCGAGAAAGCCGACGATCTCTGCGAACACTGTGGCCAGCGCAGCGCCGCCGATGCCGAAATCGAACTGCAATACCAGCAGCGCCGTCAGCGTCATGTTGATGACATTGATGCCGACCTGCAGCGCCAGCGCAATGCCGGTACGGGCCTGGCCGACCAGCCAGCCGAGAATCACATAGTTGCCGAGCATCAGTGGCGCCGACCACAGCCGGATGAAGAAGTAGGTCTTTGCGGCCGAGGTCACGGCGTCGCTGCCGCCCATGATGTCGAAGATGATGGTAGCCAGCGGCGTTCGAAGCGCGATCAGGCTCAGCCCGATGGCCGCACCCAGCATCAGTGCGCGCAGCAGGATCGCCCGCACTTCTAGGCGGTCATCGGCGCCGAGCGCCTGCGCGGTGAACGCCACCGTCGCCATGCGCAAAAAACCGAACAGCCAGAAGATGCAGTCGAAGGCGATCGAGGCCATGGCGACGCCGCCGAGCAGATGCGGGTCGCCGAGCCGGCCCACCGCGGCGGTGGAGACGATGCCGAGCAGCGGCGTGGTGAGGTTGGCCAGCATCGCCGGGCCGGCGATGGCAAAGACGCGCCGGTGACCGACCGGTCTTGTCGGAGACACCAGCATTCCGCGTCGGATCTATCGGCCGCGCGGTGCGCTGAACATCCGCGAGATCAGCCAGATCGGCACCACGATCACGGCGCCGAGCAGGAAGTAGCGCCACAGCCCGGTCACGGCGTCGAAGCCGAGGTCATAGATCCACTGGAACAGGCGGCGGATGCTGGTGACGATGTTCCATGGGTCGAGGCCGATGGCGGCAAGCACGACGCCCACCAGAATCGAAAGCAGGACCAGCCGTCCGAGCACCGCCAGCGGCGAGCCGCCAAGGAAACGCGACAGGCCGTCCTGGGTCGCCGGCAATTCCCGGGTGTCTTCTGGCATCGTCATCTCCCGCGCGCGCAATCGCCCGCTCATCATAATCAGTCCATAGCAAATGGGGAACCCGGATGCGCCGATCAATGCCTATCGGCCGCGGCGGCCTGAATTGTGGCGTCGGACTTGAGCAGGCGCTCCAGCGTCTCGAGCCGATCGGCTTCGGCCGGCGGCTTGTCCCAGCGCAGCCGGCTGATGCGCGGAAACCGCATCGCGACGCCGGACTTGTGGCGCGGCGAGCGCGCGAGGCCCTCGAACGCGACTTCCAGCACCAGGCCTTGATTCGGCTCGTGCACCACGTGACGCACCGGCCCGAATTTCTCCGTGGTGTTGCGGCGGACAAAACGGTCGATTTGCAGCAGCTCCTCGTCGGTGAAGCCGAAATAGGCCTTGCCCACCGGCACCAGCTGGTCGCCGCCATCGCCCGCGGTCCAGACGCCAAACGTGTAATCCGAATAATAGGACGAGCGCTTGCCGTGGCCGCGCTGCGCGTACATCAGCACGGCGTCGATGATGTGCGGATCGCGCTTCCATTTCCACCACTGGCCCTTCGGCCGGCCCGGCAGATAGGCGGCGTCGCGCCGCTTCAGCATCACGCCTTCGACGGCATCGGCGTCGTCACCGGCGCCGGCGCTGGCGCTGGCAGGATCGGCGCGCGCGGCAGTGAGGTCGGACCACCCGGAAAACGGAATGGTCGGCGACAGGTCGATGCGGGGATCGTCGAGTTGCTTCACAAAGACTTCAAGCCTCGTGCGGCGCTCCTCGAACGGCAGCTCGCGCAGATCGTTCTCGCCGTCGCCGAGCAGGTCATAGGCGCGCAGGTGGATCGGGTAGTCCTTTGTCAGTTTCGACGTGACGCTTTTGCGGTTCAACCTTTGCTGCAGCACATTGAATGACTGCACGCGGCCCTCGCGCAGGACGAGGAGCTCGCCGTCGATGGCCCCGGGCAGCCGCAGGCTGGGCAGCAGATCGGGAAAGCTCGCGGTGATGTCCTCGCCGCTGCGCGAATACAGCCGTGCGACCATGGTTCCATTGTCGTCGCGGCCGCTGACGGCTTGGACGCGGATGCCGTCCCATTTCCACTCGGCGATATAGTGCGTGGGGTCGAGATGGGCGAAGTCGCCGTCCTCGATGGCATGCGCGAGCATCACCGGGCGGAACGGTGCCGGGTCGAGGTTGACCGGCTTGTCGGCACGCCCTTCCAGCCAGGCGAACAGTTCGGAATAGGGCGGCGCCAGCCCCGGCCACATCAGCTCGACGTCGTGCGCATCCTTGTCGCCGAGCGCGGCGGCGGCGGTCTTGGCCAGCCGTGCGGACACGCCGATGCGCATGCCGCCGGTGACCAGCTTCAGCAACGCCCAGCGCCCGGTCTCGTCGAGCTCATCGAGCCAGCGCATCAACTGTGCCGGCAGTTCGGCCTTGCCGAGCGTGCGCAGGGTGGTGACGACTTCGGTCAGGGTCGGTGGCGGCGGGTTGTTGTGGCCTTCCTTACCTCTCCCCTCCGGGGAGAGGTCGGCTTGCGCCGTCAGGCGCGAGCCGGGTAAGGGGGCCTTGGCGGCTCGCTCCGAGACAGCCCCCTCACGCGACGGATGCCTGTCGGCATCCGCCGACCTCTCCCCGCAGGGGAGAGGTGAAGAGGGCCACATCAGCGCCACGGTTTCCGAGAGATCGCCGACATAGTCATAGGACAGCGCGAACAGCACCGGATCGGCGCGTGACGCGATCAGATCGCGGATCAGCGCCGGCTTGGCGTGCTTGAAGGACAGCGCGCCGGTCAGCGCCGCCAGCGCGTAGCCGCGATCGGGATCTGGGGTCACGCGAAAGTAAGACGTGATCAGCCGCAGCTTGTTGTTGCGGCCGGGCTCGTAAGCGAGGCGGTCGAGCAGTTCGGCGAATCGGTTCATGCCTCGGCGCCCTCGCTCGCGGGAAGCGTCTCTTCCTCTTCCTCGTCGCCATAGCCGACCAGCGCCAGCGGCCGCGCCACAAGACTCCTGGTCTGGCACCAGTGCACAAGCGCGTCCTCCTGGCCATGGGTGACCCAGATCTCGCCGGCGCCGGTGGCGCCGATGGTCGCAATCAATCCATCCCAATCAGCGTGATCGGAAATCACCAGCGGCAGTTCGACGCCGCGCTGCCTGGCGCGGGCGCGCACCCGCATCCAGCCAGAGGCAAAGGCCGTGACCGGATCGGGAAAGCGCCGCGTCCAGATGTCTGAGGTCGCCGAGGGCGGCGCCAGCGTGATGGTGCCCGTGAGATCCGCCTTCTTCATGCCCTTGACGGGGCGGAGATCGCCGAGATCGATGCCGCGGCTTTCGTAATAGCGTGTGATCTTCTCCATCGCGCCGTGCAGGTAGATCGGCGCGTCGTAGCCGGCGGCGCGGATCAGCGCGATGACCCGCTGCGCCTTCCCCAGCGAATAGGCACCGACCAGATGCGCGCGCTCGGGAAACAGCGCTACGGAATCCAGTAACTTCCTCACCTCGTCCGCGGCATCGCCATGGCGGAACACCGGCAGGCCAAAGGTGGCTTCGGTGATGAACACGTCACACGGCACCACCTCGAACGGCGTGCAGGTCGGGTCCAGCGCGTCCTTGTAATCGCCTGATGCGACGATGCAGATGTCTTCGCAGGTGACGGCGATCTGCGCCGAGCCCAGCACATGGCCGGCCGGATGGCACTTGACGGTGACGTCGCCGAGCCTCAGCGTCTCGCCATAGGCGATCGCCTGCGTGCTGCCGGCAAAGTTCTCGCCATAACGCAGCCGCATCATGTCGAGGGTTTCCTGCGTCGCCAGCACATGGCCGTGACCCGGTCGCGCGTGGTCGGAATGGCCGTGGGTGATCACGGCGCGCTCGACCGGGCGGACCGGATCGATGTGGAAGCCGCCGGGCTTGCAGCACAGGCCGGCCGCGACCGGGATAAGAATGTCTTGTGGACGCATCTGGGTTATATAGGTCCCCGCGGGGTTCATTCGAGTCGGCTGATCTGACGAATGCCCCGCTTCCCGATCGGTTCCCCATGTCCGCACGCCTGTTCATGTCATCAGGCGATATGATCGCCGACCGTCGGTTCGATTACGCCCGCGACCTGCAACTGAGCGGCGATCTGGTCGCCGCTGCCGACCTGTTCCAGCAGGCCACCGATCTGGCGCCCGGCTTTGCCACGGCGTGGTTCACGCTCGGCGAGGTGCGCGAGCAGCTCGGCGACCGCGCCGGCGCCATCCTGGCCTTTCGCAGCGCGCGTCGCACCGATGCGGGTGACCGCAACGGCGCGGGCCTGCGGCTGATGCGGCTCGGCGCCGACGAATTGTCAGCCATGCCGTCAACCTATGTGACGGCATTGTTCGATCAGTACGCCCCGAAGTTCGATATCGCGCTCGGCGATCTCGGCTACTGCGGTCCTGCCGTGCTGCTGCAGGCAGTCCATGATGCAGGCGCAGGCGCAGCACCGGCGTTCTTCCACCATGTCATCGATCTCGGTTGCGGTACCGGCCTCGCGGCCCGCGCCTTTGCCGCGGACAATGACGGGATCATCGGCATCGACCTGTCGCCGCGCATGATCGAGCTTGCCCGCGCCACCGGGCTCTACGCGACGCTGGAAGTGGCCGACATTGTCGACGCGCTTGCCGGCAAGCCGACCGCCAGCGCCGACCTTATCCTGGCGGCCGATGTCATGGTCTACGTCCACGATGTCGCGCCGCTGCTGGCCGAGGCGGCCCGCGTGCTGATGCCCGGCGGGCTGCTGGCGCTGACCGCCGAAACCCATGGCGGCGATGGCGTCGTGCTGGTGCAGGGGCTGCGCTACGCCCACAGCGCCGGCCATCTGCGGTCGTCGCTCGCGGCGGCCGGCCTGACCCTGCTGCTGCTGGACTCCGTGTCTTCGCGCCATGAATCCGGTGCACCCGTGCCGGGCCTCGTCGCGGTCGCGGCGAAGCATCACGGCTGAGCCGATCATCCGATGTGATCCCCACAAACAAAAACCCCGGCCGCGAGGCCGGGGTTTTGAAGTTTCGGGAGTTTGCCGGGATCAGTACTTGGCAACGACCGGGGTATTGAAGTGATAGTTCAGGCCGGTGCGGAACAGATGCTCGGTGACCTTGGAGGTCGAGACCAAGGCGGTTCCGCCAGAGACGAACGCGTTCGAAGTCGAGCCCAGATCGACGTAGAGATATTCGGTCTTGGAGGTCCAGTTCGGTCCGAACAGGCCGAGCAGTCTGAACGGGGTCTCGATGCCGCCGCCGACCGCGTAGCCATCCCCGGTCTTGGAGAAGTCGGCAATCTGGACGCCGCCAGCGCTGATCTTGGTCTTTACGCTGCCGTAGGCGTAACCGCCGGTGGCATAGAACAGGGTCTGACCGACCGAGTAGCCGAGGCGACCGCGAACGGTACCGAACCAGGGCAGCTTCTGGTCATAGGCTACGCCGCCCAGAGCAACAGTGGTCTTGTTGTCCTTCTGGCTCGAGCCCTGAATGTCGGCCTCGATGCCGTAAACCCAGTTGCCGGCCTGCCAGTTGTAGCCGGCCTGCACGCCGCCGTTGATGCCGTCGGGAGCCAGATTGAAGGTCTCAATCGCGGTAGCGCTGGCAAGCGAGCTGCGATCGCGGCCGGTGCCGGAGCCGATGTTGCCGCCGAGATACCAGCCGGTCCAGTTCGCCGCCACCGGGGCGACGTAGCCGGCATTGGTGCCGCCGATGCGGTAGTTCAGGCCGACGCGGAACAGGTTTTCGCGGACTTCGCTGCTGTAGAGCTGGGGGACGCCGAAGGCGAAGGCGTCGGTCTTGTTGCCGAGGTTCAGGTAGAGATATTCGATCTTGCCAGTCCAGTTGCCGCCGAGCGCTGCTTCCACGCCGCTGCCGACGGTCCAGCCGCCCTGCGTACGGTTATTCGTGAACGCGGTTGCGCCGCCTTCGGTGATCGTGGTCTTGACGTTGCCGTAGGCGTAACCGCCGGTCACGTAGCTGAGCACCGGTCCGGTCGCGATGCCGACGCGGCCGCGAACCGTGCCGAACCAGTCGGTCTTGGTGTTGTAGGCGGTCGGCACCGCGCCGAGCGGGCCGCCGCCAACGGCGGGATAGCCGTCCGAGAGGCCGGCACCCTGGATGTCGGCTTCGACGCCGTACACGATCGGGCCGAGGAGCGAATCAGCCTGCCAGTTGTAGCCGATCTGGCCGCCGCCGAAGCCGCCCTGCGGGGCCTGGTACAGCGAATCCCCGGTGAAGCTGTGTCCGGTGCGGTCGCGGGCGATGCCGACGCCGGCGTTCACGCCGATGTAGAAGCCAGTCCAGTTGTAGACCGAGACGATCGGCGCCTTGTAATAGGGGGCCTTGGCGGCCATGTCGGCGGCCTGCGCGGTCACTGCGGTTCCGAGGAGCGCGGCGCTGGCGAGAAGGATACGTTTCATCAGAGACCCCAATTAGGTTGAGTTCTGAACGTACTGGAGATCCCACGGATTGTCTGTGCCCGGTCCGCCACACCGGATGGGAATGCGACATAAGCGCCTGAGAAGTAGCGTTAAAGTTGCACCAACCAGCACCCCCCGGTTCCCTGATATGGCTGATGGCGCACTGTGGAGCCGCTGCGGCGGCCGGCAGCTGGGACTGCGCTGATTCGCGGCGGTCGGGAATTCCCGGAAATTCCAGCTCGGTCAGGGGACTTGCCATCCAAACAGGCACCGCAGAGGATGCCCGCAGGCCGTTAAAGCGTCGAACGAACGCACGGCTCAAGAAAATGGCCCGCATAAGCGGAGCCGGGTATCAGGGGAGAAAACCACATGGCTGCGCGTCACATCTGCGTCTTACGGTCAGCGGCTGTCGCCGCCATCGCGACAACCCTGGCAGCAACGGCGCCGGGCGCCCTCGCCGCGGACAAGAAATACGATCCCGGCGCCACCGACACCGAAATCAAGATCGGCCAGACCATCCCGCATAGCGGCCCAGGCTCGCTCTATGGCGTGCTCGGCCGGGTCGGCGAGGCCTATTTCCAGCAGCTCAATGAGAGCGGTGGGATCAATGGCCGCAAGATCAAGTTCCTGACTATGGACGATTCCTACAGCGCCCCCAAGGCGGTGGAGGCAACGCGCCGGCTGGTCGAGCAGGATGAGGTGCTGGCGCTTTACGGCTCGCTGGGCACCGCACCGCAGACCGCGGTGCACAAATATCTCAACAGCAAGGGCGTGCCACAGCTGCTGTTGAACACCGGGGCCTCGAAGTGGAACGACCCGAAAAACAACAAATGGACCATGGCCGGGCTGCCGCTTTATCCAACCGAGGCCCAGATCCTGGCAAAATACGTTCTCAGCGTGAATCCGAACGCCAAGGTCGCCATTCTCTACCAGAACGACGATTTCGGCCGCGATTTTCTCGCGCCGTTCAAGAAGGTGCTGGCAGATGCCGGCGGCAAGGCGTCGGTGGTGGCCGAGGCCAGCTACGATCTCACCGAACCCACGGTGGATTCCCAGCTCATCAACCTGTCGAAGTCGGGCGCCGACGTCTTCTACAATATCACCACCGGCAAGGCGACCTCGCAGTCGATCCGCAAGGTGGCCGAACTCGGCTGGAAGCCGCTGCATCTGTTGTCGGCGGGCTCCACGGGACGCTCGATCCTCGATGCTGCCGGCCTCGACAACGCCAAGGGCATCGTCGCCATCGCCTATCAGAAGGACATCGGTGCTGCGCGCTACGCCAGCGATCCGGACGTCATGGCGTTCGAGGCGCTGCGGGCCAAATACCTGCCGACCATCGCCGCCGACAACTCGATCGCCTTCGCCGGCTACGCCCAGGCCGCCGCAATGGCCGAAATCCTGCGCCGCTGCGGCGACGACCTGACCCGCGCCAATGTGCTGAAGCAGGCCATCGGCCTCAATGGCTTCCGTGCGCCACACATGCTGACCGGTGTCAGCTTCAGCTATTCCAATGACAGTTATACGCCGATGAAGACGCTCTACACCCAGCAGTTCAGCGGCAAGGACTGGGTGCTGTCGGAGAAACCAGTGACGGAATAGCAACCGCAAGCGACGCGGCCTCTTCTCCCTCCCTCGCGTCTTCGCGTGGGAGGGAAAGCATGGCTCCTCGCAATGACGGACGCGAATGCCTAGCTTCTCGCTGTGCCGCCGCGAAAACCCGTTCCGCCTCCTGAACTGCCCGAGATCTTTACGCGCTGGTTCGCCGCGCGCGGATGGTCGCCGCGCGCGCATCAATTGAAACTGCTTGCCAAGGCCCGCGACAATCGCTCCGCGCTGCTGATCGCCCCCACCGGCGCCGGCAAGACCCTGGCCGGGTTCCTGCCGACGTTGGTGGAATTGAGTGAGGCCGGAAGCGTCGGTCCGTCACTTCCCTCTCCCCTTGTGGGAGAGGGTGGCGGGCCGCCGAAGGCGGCACGACGGGTGAGGGGTGAGATCAAGCTCGGTTCGTCCTTGCCGCCCCCCTCACCCGGCCCGTCGCTGCGCGCCGGTCCACCCTCTCCCACAAGGGGAGAGGGGAAGAAGGAGGTAGATTCCCTCGCCTCCACCGGCCGCGGCGTGCAGCGCACGGGCGGCCTGCACACGCTGTACATCTCGCCGCTGAAGGCGCTGGCCGTCGATATCGCGCGCAATCTGGAGGCCCCGATCGCCGAGATGGGCCTGCCGATCAAGGTCGAGACCCGCACCGGCGACACCCCGGTGTCGCGCCGCGCCCGGCAGCGCCGCTATCCGCCTGACATCTTGCTGACCACGCCGGAACAGCTGGCGTTGCTGCTGTCCTCCGACGACGCGCCGTTTTTGTTCGGTTCGCTGAAACGCATCGTGCTCGACGAGTTGCATGCGCTGGTGACGTCGAAGCGCGGCGATCTGCTGTCGCTCGGGCTGGCGCGGTTGTGGCAACTGGCGCCCGACATCCGCGCCATCGGCCTGTCGGCCACGGTGGCCGAGCCGGAATCGCTGGCCCGCTTCCTGGTGCCGCAGCCGGTCGGTGCAATTGCCGCTGCCGATATCGTGGTGGCCGGCGGCGCCGCCGCGCCCATTGTCGAGATGCTCGACACCAAGGAGCGGCTACCATGGGCCGGCCATTCGGCGCGCCATGCGCTCAATGAGATTTACGACCTGATCAAGGGCAACAAGACCACGCTGGTGTTCGTCAACACCCGCAGCCAGGCCGAGATGCTGTTCCAGGAACTCTGGCGCATGAACGACGACAACCTCGCCATCGCGCTGCATCACGGCTCCCTCGATGTCGCGCAGCGCCGCAAGGTCGAGGACGCCATGGCCGCGGGCCGCTTGCAGGGCGTGGTGTGTACCTCGTCGCTCGATCTCGGCGTCGACTGGGGCGATGTCGATCTGGTGATCAATGTCGGCGCGCCCAAGGGCGCGTCACGGCTGATGCAGCGCATCGGCCGCGCCAATCACCGCCTCAATGAAGCCTCACGCGCCGTGCTGGTGCCGGCCAATCGCTTCGAAGTGCTGGAATGCGCTGTTGCCATCGATGCTGTGGCGGAGAATGCGCAGGACACGCCGCCGCTGCGCACCGGCGCGCTCGACGTGCTGGCGCAGCACATTCTCGGCTGTGCCTGCGGCGCGCCGTTTCTCGCCGACGAACTCTATGACGAGGTGCTGTCCGCCGCGCCCTATGCCGAGCTCGGCCGCGCCGATTTCGACGACACGCTCGATTTCGTCGCGTCCGGCGGCTACGCGCTGAAAACCTACGAGCGCTTTGCCCGCATCAAGCAGGACAAGGAGGGCCGCTGGCGCGTCACCAATCCAAAAGTGCGGCAGATGTATCGCATGAATGTCGGCACCATCGTCGAGGACACCATGCTGAAGGTGCGGCTGGTGCGCGGCGGTCGCGGCGGTGGCCAGGGAAAAAGCAAGGGCTCCACCGGCATGATCGCGCGCGGCGGCCGCATGCTTGGCCAGATCGAGGAGTACTTCATCGAGAACCTGGTGGTCGGCGACACCTTCGTGTTTGGCGGCGAGGTGGTGCGCTACGAAGCGCTGATGGAAGATCAGGTCTATGTGTCGCGCGCCCACGACAAGGACGCACGGGTGCCGTCCTATATGGGCGGCAAATTTCCGCTCTCTACCTATCTCGCCGAGCGGGTGCGCAACCTGCTGGCCGACAGGCGCGCATGGTCCGCGCTGCCCGACCAGGTACGCGACTGGCTGTCGCTGCAGGCCGATCTGTCGCTGGTGCCGGGCGCACGCGAGCTGATCGTCGAAACGTTTCCGCGCGCCAACAAGAATTATCTGGTCTGCTATCCGTTCGAAGGCCGCCTCGCGCACCAGACGCTCGGTATGCTGTTGACGCGGCGGCTGGAGCGCGGCCGTGCCCGGCCGCTCGGCTTCGTCGCCAATGAATATGCGCTGGCGGTGTGGAGCCTCGGCGACATGTCGCACATGATCCGCCACGGCAAGCTCGATCTCGACGCCCTGTTCGACCCCGACATGCTGGGCGACGATCTTGAGGCATGGCTGGCGGAATCCGCGCTGATGAAGCGCACCTTCCGCACCTGCGCGGTGATTTCCGGGCTGGTGCCGCGGCGTTTCACCGGCGAGGAAAAAAGCAAGCGCCAGGTGCTGTTCTCGACCGACCTGATCTACGACGTGCTGCGCAAGCATCAGCCCGATCACGTGCTGCTGCGCGCTGCCCGCGCCGACGCCGCCACCGGCCTGCTCGACATCCGCCGCCTCAGCGACGCACTCACGCGAATCAAGGGCAGCATCATCCACCGGGAACTCGACCGCGTGTCGCCGCTGGCGGTCCCGGTGATGCTGGAAATCGGCCGCGAACCGGTGTACGGCGAAGCGTCAGACGAGTTGCTGGCGGAAGCCGCCGAGGAACTTGTCAGGGAAGCCATGTCGTAGCGATCGGTAGCCCGGATGAAGCGAAGCGCAATCCGGGGCTGTGGAGCTGAAACGAGAATCCCGGATTGCGCTACGCTCCATCCGGGCTACAAAAGAGCATGCACCGCGAATCGACCCTCACAGATACCAGCACCGTCACCCTCGCCGGCATCACGCTGCATGCCGACCTGTCGGGCGCGCTGTACTGGGAAGAACAGCAGTTGCTCGTGGTGTCCGACCTGCATCTGGAGAAGGGTTCCAGCTATGCCATGCGCGGCACGCTGCTTCCCCCCTACGATACCATTGCCACTTTGGGCCGGCTCGGCGCGGTGATCGCGCGACATGATCCGCGCACCGTGATCGCGCTCGGCGATTCCTTCCATGACGGCAACGCCCATGAGCGTCTGTCGCGGCCCAACCGCGAGGTCATTACGGCGCTGCAGCTGCGGCGCGACTGGATCTGGATCTCCGGCAATCACGATCCCGAACTGCCATCGGATATCGGCGGCACGGTTGCGCAGGAAGTCGCGATCGGTCCCATCGTGTTCCGCCACGAGCCGACCGGCGCGGCGGGCGAGATCGCCGGCCATCTGCATCCCAAGGCGCGGGTGTCGACCCGCGGCCGCTCCATGGAGCGCCGCTGCTTTGCGTCAGACGGCGAGCGCGCCATCATGCCGGCGTTCGGCGCCTATACCGGCGGGCTCAACATCCGCGATGTGGCGTTCGCGCGGATCTTCCAGACGCTGGGCTTTGTCGCCCATGTGCTGGGCGACCGCAGATTGCACGCCATTGCGGCGTCGCGCTGCTATTAAAGCCGCGCGCGAGCGTATTAGCGCCCCTTGAAATTCGCCGCGCGGCGCTCCTCGGTCGCCTTGACGCCCTCCTTGAAATCCTCCGTGGCGCGTAGCCGGGTCTGTTCGGCAAGTTCGTGCGTGGTTGCGGCAGCGACGCGGTCGGCGATGTTGCCTTTCATGGTGGCGCGGGTCGAGAGCAGGCCGAGCGGCGAACACTCGGCGATTTCCTCGGCCAGCCTGATCGCGGCGTCGCGGACTTCGGCCTGCGGCACCAGCACGTTCGCGAGGCCCATGTTCAGCGCCTCTTCGCCGCCGACGCGGCGGCTGGTGTAGAACATCAGCTCGGCGTTGTTCTTGCCGACGATCTCCGGCAGCGCCACGGTGAGCCCGAAACCGGGATGAAAGCCGAGCTTGGTGAAGTTGGCGGCGAAGCGCGCCTCGGGGCAGGTGACGCGGAAATCCGCGGACACCGCGAGCCCAAGCCCGCCGCCGATCGCCGCGCCCTGCACGGCGGCAACGATCGGTTTCTTCGCGCGGAAAATGCGCACCGCTTCCATGTAGAGATGGCCGATCGAGCCGAGATTGTCGGCGGGATCGCCGCTCTTGGCGGCGGCCTCGGTTTCCTTGCGGTTGGGATCGCTGAAATCGGCGCCGGCGCAGAATGCCTTGCCCTGTGCGCACAGCACGGTGGCACGGATCTCCGGATCGGCGTCGATGGCATCAAGCGCATCGGCGATCTGCTGGATCAGCATGATGTCGAAGAAATTGAACGGCGGCTTGCGGATCTCGATGATCGCGATGTGGCCGCGCGTCTCGACGGCGATGTCTTTGTAAATAGTCATGTGTGGGCTCCTGGCCAAACGCGATGGATATTCAAATTGAACGCCGTAGTCCCCTCTCCCCTCCGGGGAGAGGTGAAGGGAAGGTCGCACTCGGCGTGTTTCACCGCAGCCCCAGTCCGCGCGCGATGATGCCGCGCAGCACTTCGGTGGTGCCGCCCTGGATGGTCAGCTTCGGTGCGGTCTTGATGGCGAAGGACAGCATCTCGTCCAGCGTGGCGTGGTTCGACGGGTCGCCCTCGACGAAGGCTGCCAGCTCGCGCACCCGGTGCGGCAATTGCTGTTCCCAGATGGTGCCGATATCCTTGACGATGGAGGCTTCCACCACCGGCTCCTTGCCGGCCTGCAGCATGCCGGCCACCGACACCGACATCCGCCGCATGGTGTGCAGCTGCGCCACGAGGCGGCCGATGCCCTCGGCGCTGCGGGTGTCCGGATTCTTGCCGACGGCGCGGACCAGTTCAGTCAGCACGTAATAGGTCTCAAGAAAGCGCTCCGGGCCGGAACGCTCATAGGCCAGTTCGCTGGTGGCCTGTTTCCAGGCGCCGTCGCGTTCGCCGAGCATGTGATCGTCGGGCACGAAGTGATCGGTAAACACCACCTCGTTGAATTCATACTGCCCGGTAATCTGGGCGATCGGATTCACCGCGATGCCCGGTTTCTTCATATCGACCAGGAACTGGGTCAGGCCGTGCCTGCGGTTTTCCTTGGTCGAGGGCGAGGTGCGGAAGATCGCGATCATGTAGTCGGCGATGTGTGCCGAGGTCGTCCAGATCTTGCTGCCGTTGATCAGCCAGCCGCCGTCGGTCTTGGTGGCCTTGGTCTTGGCAGCGAACAGGTCGGAGCCGGAGTTTGGCTCGCTCATGCCGATGGAGAAGCAGACCTCGCCGCGGCAGATGCGCGGCAGGATATCCATCTTGATGTGTTCGGGCGCGTATTTCAGCAGCACCGGTCCGCTCTGGCGGTCGGCGACGAAGAAGCGCCGCACCGGTGCGTTGGCCACGCGCATCTCCTCGGTAACGACGTAGCGCTCCAGGAAGCTGCGCTCGTGGCCGCCATATTGCTTCGGCCAGGTCATGCCGAGCCAGCCGCGCGCGCCGACGCGACGGGAGAATTCTGGCGCGTCGGAATCCTCACGCTGCGGCTTGTGCGGATCGAAGGTGCCGGCGGCGATTTCCTCGGCGAGGAAGGCTCGCACCTCGCGGCGCAGCACTTCGCATTCCGGCGGCAAGCGGATCGGATCGAAACGGAGGGCTGCGCTCATGGTCGTTCTCGTCTCAGAAGCAAAGGAAGTTCAAGGTCAGCGCGACGCGACCAGCGGCCACAATTCATCGGCGCCGCGCGCAGCAACCGTCTTGCCGAGTTCGACCGCCCAGTAGCTCTCGCTGCCGAAATCGTCGCGCCAGGCCAGCGCACGCAGCGTGTAGCAATGCAGGATGTGTTCCTGCGTGAAGCCGATGGCGCCATGCACCTGATGGGCGATGGCGGCGCCCTTTTCGGCAGCTTCCGAACAGCGGATTTTTGCAGCAGCCGCTTCGAGGAAGATGGTCGCGTCGAATGTCGATCCGCTGGCGATGGCGTCGGCGGCCGAGGTGGCGGCGGCGAGCGCCGCGGCGGCTTCGCCGGCGAGCTTGGCCAGGTTGTGCTGCACGGCCTGGAATTTGGAGATCTTCTTCTCGAACGCGACGCGTTCGCCGGCGTAGCGCACGCTGATGTCGAGCATGGTTTCCAGTGCGCCCGCGATCTGCAGGCTGCGCGCCACCGCGCCCATCAGCATCAGCGACGTCTGATCAAAACCGGTTGGCGCGGGCTTGAGGATGACCGGCTGCACGTTCTCGAAGATTACAGTGTCGGATGGATCACTGGCGAGATTGAGCCCGGCCTCGATGCGGCAGGCATCGGCCGCAACCAGTGCGATCGATACGCCGCCGATGCCGCTCGCAAGCACTGCGATGTGTCTTGCCTTGCTGGCAAACGGCACGCCGCGGGCACGGCCGGTCAGGCTGCCGTCAGCATTGATGGTGATGCGGTCCTTCGGGCTCGATGGCACCACGGTCATCGTGTCGGCTGGCGACGCGATGCCGGCCTGTGCCAGCAGCCATCCGGCCAGCATGGTTTCGGCGAGCGGCACCGCGACGGCGAAACGCCCGGCGGCGCCGAGCACGGCAAAGCCTTCGGCGAGGGTCGCGCCGGAGCCGTCGCATTCCTCCGGCACCCAGGACAGTGGCAGTCCGGCTTCGCTCAGCGCGCGCCACAGCGGTGCGACCCACGCATCGTCCTTGCTCCTGCTGATGGCTTGCGCGTCGGCGAGATCGGCGAAAATACGTTCCGCGGTCTCGGCAACAATATTGTCGGTCTCCGTCACAGCGTTCCTCGTTGGCAAGGCACACATCTCACTTCACCCGGCCTTGCGCCGGCGATGGAGTGCTGCCGTTTGTTGTGAATCATGATGGGCAAAAGGCGCTGTGAAGACAAGCGCGCATGTCCGCAGGGCTGCCTGCGGTGACGACATGATGCCTCATGCGGATTATTCCGTTCAGCGGACTTCGGCCGACGTATCCCGATCCGGCGGCAATATGGTACATCGCGACGAGACCGGAAATGCAACAGGGGAAATGCGGATGTCGAAGGATGGATTGTGCGTCGTGATCACGGGATCTGCGTCGGGGCTGGGCGCGGCGACCGCGGCGATCCTCGCCAAGGACGGCGCCCGCATCGTCATCAACTACTCGTCGAGCGCGAAGGAAGCGGAAGCGACTGCCGACCTGTGTCGCAGCGCCGGTGCCGCAGAGGTGGTGGTGGTGCAGGGCGACGTGTCGAAGGATGAGGATTGCAGAAAGATCATCGCCGCTGCCGCGCCGTGGGGACGCATCGATGCGCTGATCAACAATGCCGGCATGACCAAGCACGTGCCGCACGGCAATCTCGACGGGCTGTCGGCCGAGGATTTCCAGCAGGTCTATGCGGTCAACACCATCGGCCCGTTCCAGATGGTGCGCGCGGCGCGTTCGCTGCTCGAGGCCGGCGCGAAGGCATCGGGCCGTGCGTCCGCGGTGGTCAATGTGTCGTCGATGGCCGGCATCACCGGCGGCGGTTCGTCGGTGGCCTATGCCGCCAGCAAGGGCGCGCTGAATTCCATCACCCTGTCGCTGGCGCGGGCGCTGGCGCCGCTGATCCGTGTCAACACGGTGTGTCCGGGCTACATCGACACGCCGTGGTTCACCAAGGGCCGTGGCGCCGAGGCGGCCGCCAAGGTGCGCGACGCGGTGATCAACAAGGTGCCGTTGAAACTGGCCTCCACCGCGCAGGACGTCGCCGCCGTGATCTGCTTCCTCGCCACCTCGCCGTCGAGCAACATGACCGGCGAGCTGGTGCGGGTCGACGCCGGCGCGCATCTGGTTATGTAGTGATCGCAAGCCAACAGCTTGCGCGAGTCGTCCTGGGTTGCCGGGACGACTCGCAGGTTGCTTGCAGGTCGCTTATCTGGCGCCGGGATCCGAGATCACCCGGCTGGCCACCAGCCTGTTCCAGATGAACAACACCACCAGCGCGCCGAGGGTGGCGGTGATGAAGCCGGCGCCCTGGTTGGGGCCGTAGTGACCGATCTGCTGGCCGATGAAGGTCGCGAGGAATGCGCCGGCGATGCCGAGCACTGTCGTCAGAATGAAGCCGCTGGGATTGTTGGGACCCGGAGACAGCATTCTTGCGATGATACCGGCGACAAAGCCGATCAAGATGATCCAGAGCATGGCAATATCCTTATGAAAACGAGCGACTAAACCCAGCGCGACGTTGCTTCGTCGTCGGTCGGCAACCGGCCGTCCGGCGTGAACTCATTCACCGCGTCAGGCAGTTCATTGCTCAGTTCGGACAACAGTTGATCGCGTGACATCCCGGTTCGCGACGTCAGCTGATCGATCTGGTCGGCGCCAAGCGCATTGGCGAGATCGCCAGGCGCAATCTGTTTGTTGGGGCCGTTGCTGACCCAGGACTGCGCGACGTCGCCCTGACCGTTCTGCTGGAATTGCTTGAGCAGGTCGCCGAGGCCGCCGCTCAACACGCTGCCGG
>DATCUS010000069.1:0-6762 GCA_036561845.1 Tardiphaga sp.
GTCGCGCCGGTCGAACCGTCCTTTGATGCCGCCGGCAACCCGATCGAACTGGTGCCGCAGCCGGTGCCGCCAAGCCGCCGTATCGTCCGCCAGGCGCCGCAAATGGCCGATGACAACTACATCTATCCGGCCGACGGCAGCGATAATGGCCAGCGCTATCCCGCCCCTCGCGGCTATCGCCGCATGACCGAGGCCGAGACCCAGCAGTATTACGCCAGCCGCGGCTACGCCCAGCCCTACCAGCCGCAGGTCTATGCGCCGCGGCCGTACCAGCCTCGCGGTTTCTTTTCCTCAGACTACTAAGGTCTGCGCGAAGCGGCCGGTCTCCCCGCGTCGGTCCCGCCGGGGAACGCGGAGGATCGCGGCCATCCTGCAGAATCCCCGAGGGCTTTTCCGGTTCAGCTAGTTGTCGCCGTCGCGCAGCCGGCGCCATACTGCGCCGAGCACGTTGGAATAGTCATCGGTCCAGACCCGCTGGTTGTCTGCGGCTTCGGTCAGCGCCCACTTGTCCGACGATGCCAGCGCGCCGATATCGGCGGGCTCACGCGCCGATATCACGACATTGGTCGAGAAGATGTACTCGCTGTCGCGACCGGAATCCTCGTTGAACACCCAGCTCTTGAGGTCGTTGGCGTCGGCGATGCCGACCACGACGCTCGCCAGTTCGAGATGCCGGTTCGAGACATGCATCACCACCGCGCCCTGAGGTGCCAGCTTCTCCTTGTAGATTTCCATCGCTTCCTCGGTCGCGAGATGGATCGGAATCGCATCGGACGAATAGGCATCGACGATGATCAGGTCGTAGACGCCGTCCGGCTCCCTGGCGAACGTCAGCCGCGCATCGCCGATGACCGGCTTCATGTCTGGCTCGCAACGCTGGATGAAGTTGAAATACTTCGGATCGCGCGCGGTATCGACCATCGACTGGTCGATCTCGAAGAATTTCCAGTCCTCACCGGGCTGCGAAGCGCAGGCCAGCGTGCCCGAGCCCAGCCCGATCACGGCGACGCGCAGCGGCGCGCCCTTGCGCGCGCGGAGCGCGGTAATCGCCCGACCGATGCCGCCATCCTTGTGATAGTAGGAAATCGGCTCGGGCCGACCGCTCACCGGCGTGCCGTCGTCGTTGAGAAATTTCTCGGCGCCGTGGATCGTGGTGCCGTGCATCAGCACGTGATATTGGCCGTTCGGCGTCACCACGATCTTGTGCACGCCGAAGAAGCTGCGCACCGTCTCAACGCGGCCATCGTCGGACGGATAGAAGCGGATCAGGGCCAGCGCCAGTACGGTGATGGCCAGCAACTTGAAACGGTCAGCGCGTGCCAGCAATGCGAGGATCATACCGAGCAGCGCAATGACGCTGATGACATAGACCCGCTTGTCATCGACCCAGGTGAATGTCTTTCCGCTGGAATAGGAGATCGTGATCAACACGAAAGCGAGAAGCGCCAGCAACGGCCAGTACCACCGGTTCCAGTTGTGCAGGCGCTCCGAGCCGGACGGACGGCACAGCACCGCCAGCGCGATCAGGATCGGGTATTCCGCGATCCACGAAAACGCGAACGGCGCGATCAGGCCCGCGAACAATCCGCCGACCATGCCGCCGAACGACAGCGCCACATAATAGCCGGTGAGATACTTCGCCGCCGGCCGCGCTTGCGCCAGTTCGCCGTGGCAGGCCATGGCGATGATGAAGAAGCACAGCAGATGGCCGCCCAGCGTCAGCAGCAGGTTCTGCTCGCCGCCGACCGCCAGCAGCACGATGACGCCGGCGATCGCCAGCGGCTGCAGCAACAGCATCCATTTGTGGGGCAGCAGCGGGCGCGACTGGAATACCAGCACCCAGGTCAGCAGATACAGCGACAGCGGAAGCACCCACAACAACGGTGCAGCAGCCACGTCGGTTGAGATGTGCGCGGTGACCGCGATCAGCAGGCCGGACGGCACCGCCGCCAGGAAGATCCAGCGCGCGCCCAAGGCCCATGTTGGGGCGGGCGCATCGACCTCGTCGGTCACACCTTTGACGAATACAAAAGCCGGCGAGCGCAGCAGCAACGCGCCGCAGGCGGCGATCAACACGATCAGCAGGCCGTAGCCGCCGGTCCAGATCAGGTTCTGGGTGCGCAGCGAGAACATCGGCTCCAGCAGCACCGGATAGGACAGCAGCGCCAGAAAACTGCCGATGTTCGACGAAGCATAGAGAAAATACGGATCCGGGCCTTGTGGATGGCCGGTGCGCACGAACCAGGCCTGCAGCAACGGATTGTTGGCCGCCAGCGCGAAGAACGGCAGACCGATCGACACCGCGAACAGTCCGAGCAGCCAGAACGCGTAGCCGCTCGACGGCGGCTCGCCCCAGCCCGAGGCGATCGACAGCGGCAAGGTCAGCAGCGCAACTGCCAGCAACACCAGATGAATCGCCACCGGCCAGATCCGGCTGCGTATCTGCATCAGATAATGCGCATAGGCGTAGCCGGCGAGCAGCAGCGACTGGAAGAATACCATCGCCACCGACCACACCGCCGGCGAGCCGCCGAGTCGCGGCAGCACCATCTTGGTGAAGAGCGGCTGCACCGAGAACAACAGCAGCGCGCTGGTGAAGATGGCGGCAGTATAGACCACCAGCAGGAGGCGGTTGCGGGACACGGAGACCGGATCAGCGGCTGCGGGCAACGGCGAATTCATGAATGCTCCGGCTGGGATTCGGCGGGCGTGAGGGCTCAGAATCCGGCAGGACGCCGGGCGCCGGAATGGAGCATAGGTTACCGTATCCGGCAATGCGGCACCGACGGAGCCGAAAACATGCCGGCCCCCTTGTGCGCAACGTCGCCGTCTTCGATAAAGACCGCCGGATGAACCTTTAATGAAGTTCCCAACGAATGTCTGACGCCTCTGACATCGACGTTCTGATCATCGGCGCCGGCCACAACGGCCTCACCTGCGCGGCCTATCTCGCCATGAGCGGGTTGCGGGTGAAGGTGGTGGAACGCCGCTCCGTGGTCGGTGGCGCCGCGGTGACCCAGGAGTTTCATCCCGGCTTCCGCAACTCGGTGGCGGCGTACACCGTCAGCCTGCTCAATCCGCAGATCATCGCCGATCTCAGGCTGCACGATCACGGCCTCAGGATCGTCGAACGCAAGGCGCAGAATTTTCTGCCTGCACCCGACGGCAGCTATTTGCTCACCGGCGAAGGCCGCACCCATCAGTCGCTCGCCAAACTCAGCGCGCGCGATGCCGGCCGTCTCGATGCCTTCACTCGGGAACTCGAAGTCATCGCCGACGTGCTGCGCGCCTTCGTACTGCGCGCGCCGCCGAACCTGGTGGAGGGTTTTGGCGTCCGCAGCATCGGCGAGGCCATCAACGCGCTCGGCACCGCCAACGTGCTGCGCAGTCTGACCATGGGGCAGCAGCGCACTTTGCTCGACCTGTTCACCTGCTCGGCCGGCGAGATGCTCGACGACATCTTCGAGAGCGACCTGATCAAGGCGCTGTTCGGCTTCGACGCCATTGTCGGCAACTATGCCAGCCCCTACGCCGCCGGCTCCGCTTACGTGATGCTGCACCACGCCTTCGGCGAGGTGAACGGCAAGAAGGGCGTCTGGGGCCACGCCATCGGCGGGATGGGTGCCATCACCCAGGCCATGGCGGCGTCCGCACGCAGCCATGGCGTCTACATCGAGACGACCAACGGTGTCCGCGAAGTGCTGGTCGAGCGCGACCGCGCGGTCGGTGTGATCCTCGACAGCGGCGAAAGCGTTCGCGCCAAATACGTGGTGTCGAACGTCAATCCGAAACTGCTCTACACGCGGTTGATATCGGCGGACGCGCTGCCAAAGCCGTTCCTCGACCGCATCCGGAACTGGCGCAACGGCTCCGGCACGTTCCGCATGAACGTGGCGCTGAGCGCCCTGCCTTCCTTCACCGCGCTGCCCGGCAATGGCGATCATCTCAGCGCCGGCATCATCCTGGCACCCAGCCTCGCTTATATGGATCGCGCGTGGCTGGACGCGAAACAGCACGGCTGGAGCAGGCAGCCGGTGGTCGAACTGCTGATCCCCTCCACCATCGACGATACGCTGGCCCCGCCCGGCCAGCACGTCGCCAGCCTGTTCTGTCAGCACGTTGCGCCGGAGCTTCCGAACAGCGCCTCGTGGGACGATCATCGCGCGGAGGTCGCCGACCTGATGATCGCCACCGTGGATTCTTATGCGCCCGGCTTCGCCGGCAGCGTGATCGGCCGTCAGGCGCTGACCCCGCTCGATCTGGAGCGCGATTTCGGCCTGCTCGGCGGCGACATCTTCCATGGCGCGCTGAGTCTGAACCAGCTGTTCTCGGCGCGGCCAATGCTCGGCCACGCCGACTATCGGGGGCCGCTGAAGGGGCTGTACCACTGCGGCTCGGGCGCCCACCCCGGCGGCGGCGTCACAGGAGCGCCGGGGCATAATGCGGCCAAGGCGGTGCTCAGAGATCATCGGGCGTTGTTCGGCTAGGCACAGCAGCGTCATTCCCTGTGGAAAAGCCTGTGGGTATCCGCTGCAGAACCCTGGGAGAACTCCGGTACATCCCTGTTGAAAACCCTTGCATGAACAGCGAATAACCGGTGAACACAGGCATCACGCCCAACCTGCCGGACCACCTCATGACCGCCACCCTCACCCCCGCGACCACCCGCGCCCTGTTCGCCATCGGCGACGAGCGCAGCGCCAAGCATGTGGTCGAACTGCTCACCGAGAGCTTTTTCGAGGGCCAGGCGGCGATCGCCGCGTTCGAACGGCCGGACGGCCGCTGGGACATCAGCGTGCATTTTGCCGAACCGCCGGACCAGGACGCCATCCGCGATCTCGTCGGCCTCACCGCCGGCGACGCCGTGGTGGAGAGCATCGTGTTCGATACGGTCGAGGCCAAGGACTGGGTCAGGGCCAGCCTCGAAGGACTGGTGCCGGTGCGTGCGGGGCGCTTCATCGTCCATGGCGCCCATGACCGCGCCAGCGTGCCGCCGAACAAGCTGGGCATCGAGATCGAGGCGGCATTGGCGTTCGGCACCGGCCATCACGGCACCACGCGCGGCTGCCTGTTGCTGCTCGATCATGTGCTGAAGTCGAAAGCCCCGGCCCGCATGCTCGATCTCGGTTCGGGGACCGGCGTGCTGGCGATCGCCGCGGCCAAGGCCACCAAACGGCGGGTGCTGGCCAGCGACATCGATCCGATGGCCGCTTTGGTGGCGCGCGACAATGCGCGGCTCAACGGGGTCGGCGATCTCGTGGAATCGATCTGCGCCACCGGATTTTCAGCGCCGCAGTTTGCGGCCCGCGCGCCGTTCGACCTGGTGCTGGCCAACATCCTGGCCAACCCGTTGCGGCAGATGGCGACGCCGCTGGAGGCGCATCTGGCCCCGAATGCGATGGTGATCCTGTCAGGGCTGCTGCTGCCCCATACAACCGGGGTCATCGCCGCCTATCGGGCGCGCGGTCTGGTGCTGCTGCGCCATATCAAGGTCGAAGGCTGGAGCAGCCTGCTGATGCAGCGGGCGGGCTGAGGAACGCTATTCGGGAACGGACTTGTCGGAGCGCGGTTGGCCGCTCTGCTCGACCCGTTCGGCGCGCTGCATGCGGGCCTCGACGAAGCGGCCGAGCACTTGCACGATGACGCCGCGTTGTTTCTGTTCGATGGGCGGGATGGGGCCGCGGCGAACCGGCGGCGAGATCTTCTCGAAGGTAAACGCAGGCATCGTGTATCCCCTCTTCGTTGAGTTGAAACACTCGGTAGGAATCAGACCCGCATTGTGAACGCATGCCAAGGCGGGATTGTTCCATCCGGTTGAACGCTGGTGCAATAATGCAAGCATAAGTTATGCCAGCTTCGTGCAACCCTGCCCCTCGATTGCCGGGTCCACGGGCCGACCATAGGATGATCAGCGATGTTCGAAGCTCATTTCCAGACATTCGAAGAGCCCGAAAGCGGCGTGGCGCTGACCGCGCGGCTGGCCGCGTTTCGCGAGGAATTGCTGCGCCGGAAGCTGACGGGATTCGTGATTCCCCGCGCCGATCAGCAGCAAAACGAATATGTCGCGCCGTCCGAAGAGCGGCTGGCGTGGCTGACCGGCTTCACCGGCTCGGCCGGCATGGCCGTGGTCCTGCTCCATGAGGCCGCGGTGTTCGTCGACGGCCGTTACACGCTGCAGGCCGCCAAGCAGGTCGACGGCAAGGCCTGGAGCGTGCAGTCGCTGGTCGAGCCGCCGCCGGAAAGCTGGCTCGGCGAGCATCTGGCGGCGGGCGATCGCCTCGGATTTGATCCGTGGCTGCACACTTCCGCGGCAGCCGAGCGGCTGGCGGGGGCCTGCGCACGGGCCGGCGCCGAGCTGGTGGCGGTCGACAGTAACCCGGTGGATTCGGTGTGGGCCGAGCGTCCGGCGCCGCCGATCGGCCCGGTCACCGTTCACAGTCTCGAATTCGCCGGCGAGTCGGAGCCCGACAAGCTCGAGCGTATTCGCGCCGAGATCGTCCGGTTCGGCGCCGACGCGCTGGTGCTGTCGGATTCCCATGCGGTGGCCTGGACCTTCAACATCCGCGGCGCCGACGTCTCGCACACGCCGCTGCCGCTGTCCTATGCGCTGGTCCCGAGGGACGGCCGCCCCTCGATCTTCATCGATGCGCGAAAACTCTCCAACAGCGCGCGCGCCCATCTCGAGGCCAATGCCACGGTAGAGGAGCCGGAGGCACTGACCGCAGCGCTCGCCGCACTGGCCGAGCGCGGCGCCGCCGTCGC
>DATCUS010000070.1:0-42852 GCA_036561845.1 Tardiphaga sp.
CCGAGCACGCGGTGCCCGCGCGCGGCCAGTTGCTCCGCCGCCCGCGCGGCCTCCGGCGACGGCTCCGACAGTTGCGCGATCACCGCGAAAGCACCCTTGACGATATGCAATGCCGTGCCGTCAGCGGCGATCGCACGCGCACCCGACATCTTGGTGGCCGGATCGAACGGCTCGAAGCCAGTCCATGCCGGCAGATCGGCATCGGTCATGCGCAATGCGGCGGCAGCGCGCACCGCCGCGTCCACCGGGTCCTGCCCGCCGTCGGCGCTGGCCAGCGCCGCAAGCGCAAGCACGCGGGCTTCGTCGTAGCCTTCCACCGCATAAATCGCTGCGACCGCGAGTTCGTTACGGGTCAGCGTCCCGGTCTTGTCGATGCACAGCACATCGAGGCTGGCCGCTTCATCGACTGCCGACAGCCGCGTCGGCAGCACGCCGACTTTGGTCAGCGCCTGCGCCCCGATCGCCGTGGCCAAAGTGAAGGTCGCCGGCAGCGCCACCGGCACTGACGCCAGCACCGAGATAAGCACTAGCGGAATGGCCTCCGAGAGCGGCATGCCGATCCAATACGCGTAAACCATCAGCAACACGGTGACAGCGCCGTTGAAGCCGGCGAGATTGCGCACGACCCGGAACACCGCCTTCTGCTGGGTGCTGACCACATAGGCGGTACGTACCAGTTCCGCGGTCCGCCCGAATTTCGTATGCACCCCGGTGGCCCGCACTTCGGCGGTGGCTTCGCCGCGGCGGACCAGGGCGCCGGCCCAGGTTTCGGTGCCTGGCCCCGCCTCCACCGGCAGCGACTCGCCGGTGAGCATGGATTGATCGAGCAGCACCGAGCCCTCGCGCAGTCGGACATCGGCGGCGACCACCGTGCCGAGGCTGATCTTGACGAGGTCGCCGGGGACAAGGTCCGCGGCCGGAACCAGCAGCCACCTGCCATCGCGCAACGCCGAAGCGTTCAGCGCAAGCCGCGATTTCAGCGCCGCGATGGTCGCCTGGGCGCGGCCCTCATGAAAGAAGCCGATCACGGAATTGAAAATCAGGAGAAAGCCGACGACCGACGCCTCGATATATTCGCCGAGCCCCAGTTGAAGCACGATGGCCGCCTCCAGCAGCAGCGACACCGGGGTGATGAATTTTCCCAGCACCAGCCGCAGCGGGTGAACGGCCACGTCGGGGGTGGCATTCGGGCCGAATTCAGCGAGTCTGCGGCGCGCCTCATCGGCAGTCAGGCCAGCAAGTGGATTGTCCATCGATTGGCTCGCTCGCATCCTGAAGCGGACGTCGCGGCGCCGCTCGCCAACGATCTTGCGGACGACGAAGGTCGCTCCATGCGACGACCCGTCGCCGGGGATGGTGACATTTTGTGCGCCCTGCGCGCAAAATGAAAGCGCCGGAACGGAATGGCTCCCGTTCCGGCGCTGCAGCTCACGTGAGCGGATTACGCCGCGTTGAAGCCGGCGATGGCCTTGACCTCAAGATATTCCTCGAGACCGAACTTGCCCCATTCGCGGCCGTTGCCGGACTGCTTGTAGCCACCGAACGGCGCGGTGCGGTCGTTGGGCACGCCCTGCAGGTTGACGTTGCCGGCGCGGATTTGCCGCCCGACCTTTCGTGCCGCTTCTACCGTCGGGCCGGAGACGTAGCCGGCCAGACCGTAGGGCGTGTCGTTGCCGATCCGCACGGCGTCCGCCTCGTCCTTGGCGCCGATGATCACCAGCACCGGCCCGAAGATTTCCTCGCGCGCGATGGTCATGTTCTCGGTCACGTCGGCGAAGATCGTCGGGCGGACATAGAAGCCCTTGTTGACGCCTTCCGGCAGGCCGGGGCCGCCGGCGACCAGCGTGGCGCCTTCCTCGATGCCCTTCTGGATCAGGCCCTGGATCTTGTCCCACTGGCCGCGGTTGACCACGGGACCGATCACGGTGCCCTCGGCGCGGGGATCGCCGGCCTTGGTCTTGTCGGCCTGCGCCTTGGCGATTTCGGCGACTTCCTTCATCTTCGCCGCCGGCACGATCATCCGCGACGGCGCGTTGCACGATTGTCCGGAGTTGTTGAACATGTGCGCGACGCCGCCGGTGACGGCCTTCTGCAGATCGGCACCTTCGAGGATAATGTTCGGCGACTTGCCGCCGAGTTCCTGGCTGACGCGCTTGACGGTAGGTGCGGCGCGCTTGGCGACATCGATGCCGGCGCGTGTCGAACCGGTGAACGAGATCATGTCGATGTCCGGATGCTCGCTCATGGCGGCGCCGACTTCCGGCCCCATGCCGTTGATCAGGTTGAACACACCCTTGGGCACGCCGGCCTCATGCAGGATCTCCGCAAAGATCAGCGCCGAGGTCGGGGTGAACTCCGACGGCTTCAGGATCATGGTGCAGCCGGCGGCGATGGCCGGTGCCACCTTGCAGGCGATCTGGTTGAGCGGCCAGTTCCACGGGGTGATCATGCCGACCACGCCGACCGGCTCACGCACCACCATGGCCGAGCCGAGCGGCTCCTCGAAGTGATAGTTCTTGAGAACCTCCAGCGTCGACATGATGTGGCCGAGGCCAGCGCCGGCCTGCAGCTTTTCGGCCATCGGCAGCGGTGCGCCCATCTCGTCGGAGACGGCGGCGCCGATGTCTTTCATGCGGGATTTGTAGACCGCGATGATCTTCTCCAGCAGCGCGACGCGCTCCTCGCGCGAGGTCTGCGAGAAGGTCTCGAAGGCGCGGCGGGCGGCGGCGACGGCCTTGTCGACGTCGGCCTTGGAGCCCAGCGCAACGTCGTACATCGCTTCTTCGGTCGCCGGGTTGACGACGGGGGTGGACTTCTTGACGACAGGGTCGACCCAGGCGCCGTCGATGTAGAATTGCATGCGGTTGACCATCGGATTCCTCTTTGATTTTCTTGGAAGTGGCGGCAGGCGGGAGAACGGCGCGTCCGGCAAGCATCCTTGCAGGACCGCACAGTGACAGAACCCGCCATACGCGGGACGCAGCAGGCTGCGCACGCGGCATATAAAAGCAGCACTGTGCCGGGAGCAAGGCTGACTCGGTGATTGGAGGTGTGCTGATTTCGCAGGGTGAAATCGGGGGCTCTGTCTTTCTTCCTTCTCCCCTCGTGGGAGAAGGTGGCGCGGGCAAAGCCCGTGCCGGATGAGGGGGAGCAACATGACGCGGCGCTGTCCCCTCACCCGGTCGCGCTGTCGCGCGGCCACCCTCTCCCACAAGGGGAGAGGGAAGAAAACCAACGACTTACACCGCCATCTTGCGGTGCAATACAGGTGCGCCGAGGCTGAGGCTTTCGGCGGCGTCGATGATGCCGTTGGCGTCGATGCCGTGGTGGCGGTAGAGATCCTGGATCGTGCCGGTCTGGCCGAAATGCTCGACCCCCAAAGCTTCCATGCGATGGCCGCAGACGCTGCCGATCCAGCCCAGGGTCGCCGGATGGCCGTCGATCACGGTGACGATGCCGCAGTCGCGCGGCAGCGGCTTGAGCAGTTTCTCGATATGGCTGAGGTGCTGCGGATTGCGTCGGTCGCGGCGGATTTTTCGCGCCGCGGTCCAGCCGGCATGCAGCCGGTCCGCCGAGGTGATGGCCAACAGGCCGATATCGCGAACACTGTCGCCGAGCAGGCCCGTGGCCTCGATGGCCTCCGGCGCCACCGCGCCGGTATAGGCAATCACGATTGAACAGTTCGGCCCCGGCCTGCGCAACCAGTAGGCGCCGTCGGTGATGCCCAGCTGCAGTTCGGGCGTCATCATCCGGGCGGGCTGCTCGATGGTGCGCGTCGACAGCCGCAGATAGACCGAACCGCCGGAGCGCATGCCGCTCGCCTCGTCGCCCTGCTCGCGCGACTCGCGCTGCATATGGGCAAAGCCCCAGCCCATGATGACCGCAAGTTCATCGACGAAGGCCGGCTCGAACGATGCCAGCCCGTCCTGCGCGATGCCGATCAGCGGCGTGGCGATGGACTGGTGCGCGCCGCCTTCCGGCGCCAGCGTGATGCCGGACGGCGTCGCCGCCACCATGAAGCGTGCGTCCTGGTAGCAGGCATAATTGAGCTGATCAAGCGCGCGGCTGATGAACGGATCGTACAGGGTGGCGATCGGCAGCAGCCGTACGCCGTTGATCGAGGAGGACAGGCCGAGCGCCGACATCAGGATGAACAGGTTGCTCTCGGCAATGCCCAGCTCGATATGCTGACCCTTCGGCGAAAAGTCCCAGTTGAAGGTCGAGGGAATCTTTTCGCTGCGGAACAGGTCGGCCTTTTCGGCGCGCGCGAACAGGCCGCGGCGGTTGACCCAGGCGCCGAGATTGGTGGAGACGGTGACATCCGGCGAGGCGGTGACGATGCGTGACGCCAGCTCGCTATCGCCGCGCGCCAGTTCGTTGAGCACCAGGCCAAAGCCCTGCTGCGTCGACATGGACGGCGCCGGCTTGAAGGAGAGATGCGCGGGCACCTCGATCACGTCAGCCGAAAGGCGCCGCGTGCCCTGCTGCACGAAGGGCACCTGCTTCAGGAACGCATCGAGCGACGCAGGGTCCTGCGTTAACCCTTCATATTTGTCCCATTCATAGCCCGGCCGGATGTTCTGCCGCGCGCGCCATGTCTCCATCTGCGTCGGCGTCATCAGCCCGGCATGGTTGTCCTTGTGGCCCTGGAACGGCAGGCCGACGCCCTTGATGGTGTAGGCGATGAAGCACACCGGACGATCGTGATCGATCGACTCGAAGGCCTCGATCATGCTGGCCATGTCGTGGCCGCCGAGATTGGACATCAGCGCCAGCAACTCGTCGTCGCCGCGCGCGTCGATCAGGCGCGACACCGCGCCCTGATCGCCGATCTCGTCATTGAGCCGCTTGCGGAAGGCGCCGCCGCCCTGGAAGCACAGCGCGGCATACATCTGGTTCGGGCAGGTATCGATCCAGTGCTTCAGCGCCGCGCCGCCGGGCTCGGCGAAGGCCGCCTGCATCAGCCGTCCGTATTTCACGATCACCACGTCCCAGCCGAAGTTGCGGAACATGGATTCGAATTTCTCCCACAACCCTTCGCGCACCACGGCGTCGAGGCTCTGGCGGTTGTAGTCGACGATCCACCAGGTGTTGCGCAGCCCGTGCTTCCAGCCTTCGAGCAGCGCCTCGAAGATATTGCCCTCGTCCATCTCGGCGTCGCCGACCAGCGAGATCATGCGACCTTCCGGCCGATCCTTCATCCAGCCGTGCGCGCTGACGTAGTCCTGCACCAGCGAGGCGAACAGCGTCTGCGCCACGCCGAGGCCGACCGAGCCGGTGGAGAAATCGACGTCGTCGATATCCTTGGTGCGCGACGGATAGCTCTGCGCGCCCTTGAAGCCGCGGAAATTTTCCAGCTTCTCGCGGGTCTGGTGCCCGAACAGATACTGGATGGCGTGAAACACCGGCGAGGCATGCGGCTTCACCGCGACGCGGTCCTCCGGCTTCAGCACCGAGAAATACAGCGCCGACATGATCGTCACCAGCGACGCCGACGAGGCCTGATGGCCGCCGACCTTGAGGCCGTCATTGTTGGGCCGGATGTGGTTGGCGTTGTGGATGGTCCACGACGACAGCCACAGCACCTTGCGCGCCAGCGCGGTGAGGATCTGCAGACGGTTTTGCTCGATCGGCATGGTGCGCTCCCTGGACCGGATTCGACCGGTATGATTGCCGCCAGTTTACCCGCCCTGCCGAGCGAAACTTCTCAAATCATCGCGACATAGGGCACCTTATTGGGATAAACTCGCTGTCTGGCACCTCATTAAGCGGAATCATCCCAATGTCACGCCTCGACGCCATCGACCGCAAGATCCTCGGCGTGCTGCAGACCGACAGCCGCACCACCATGCAGGACCTCGCTGAAAAGGTCGGGCTGTCGGTGTCGCCGTGCCATCGCCGCGTCAAGCTGCTGGAGGAGCGCGGCGTGATCACCCGCTACATGGCGCTGGTCGACCAGAAGTCGCTCGGCCTGCATGTCAGCGTGTTCATCTCGATCAAGCTGGTGCGCCAGAAGGAGGAAGACCTCGAGCGCTTTGCCAGAGCGATCTCCGGCTGGGAGGAAGTGCTGGAATGCTATTTGATGACCGGCAACCGCGACTACCTGTTGCGCGTGGTGGCCGCCGACCTGTCGTCGTATGAGACGTTCCTGAAGACAAAACTGACCCGGCTCGACGGCATCGCCTCGATCGAATCCAGCTTTGCCCTCAGCCAGGTGAAGTATTCCATCGCGCTGCCGGTGTGAGCCGGCTTGATGTCAATCATACGCTCGGATAGGGCTCCGCCGGTACCGTAATTTGCGCGCGGCGGACGCGTTCGCGATGGGCGGTATAGACGCCGCTGGCGATGATGATGGCGGCGCCGCCGAACGTCCAGGAGTCGGGAACCTCGCCGAACACGAAGAAGCCGAGCAGCGTCACCCAGACCAGTTGCACATAGGAGAACGGCGCCAGCACCGAGGCATCGGCATAGCGGAACGCGAGCACGACGATCCAGTGGCCGAATGTCGAGGCCACGCCGATGCCGACGCCCAGCAGGATCTGCGGCCAGCTCGGCGCGATCCAGTAGAACGGGACGATGACGCTCATCACCAGAAAGCCGGTGATCGCGGAAAACGCCATGGTGGTGATTGCGCGATCGGCGCCAGTGATCTTGCGCGTCAGCACCAGGGCCACGGCCCAGCCCAACGCCGAGAGGATCGGGAACATCGCGGCCGGATGAAAGGCCGACGTGCCGGGCCGCACCACCACGAGGACCCCGATGAGACCGACGGTGGTGGCAATCCAGCGCCGCGCACCGACCTTCTCGCCGAGAAACATGATGGACAGTGCGGTGACGAAGACCGGCGCGATGAAGGCGGTCGCTGCGGCTTCGGCGATCGGCAGGTAGCTCAGCCCGATGATGAAGAAGATGGACGAACCCAGCAGTGCCAGCCCGCGCCACACCTGCACCAGTGGCCGGGCCGATCGCATCGGATTGCCCGAGGATGGCGCCAGAACGATCGGCAGCATGATCAGCACGAACACCAGAAAGCGAATCCAGGCGATCTCCGGCGCCGGCAGGCTACGCGCGAGATATTTGGCCATCGCATCGGAGGACGCCAGAAACAGCGTCGATGCGACGATCATCGCGATGCCGCGAAACGGCCGATCAGTATGACGGTGGAGCAATGCGGGAGCCGCAATGACCTTCGGCGGCGGAAAATGGCTTGTCACTTGGGAAACCGTTCACGTGGCTGGCAATGACGCTCACCGCGCACCACGGGAGCCGAATCGAATGCCTCTGCACAGAACGATGATCGCGAGCACGGGACAAGTGACGATAACAGGACGCGGATATGCACGCAGCGGGCGAAAGCCGGGCGGCCTCGCTCATGTGCAGCGCAACATAGCCAATCACCCTACAGCATCGGCAGGCTGGCCGGCTCGCGCCCCAGCGGGAACGCCTCGTCGATGACAGCAAGCTCGGCCGCCGTCAGCACCAGCGCACCGGCGCCCGCATTGTCCGCCGCATGCGCAGCCGACGCCGCCTTGGGAATCGCCAGCAGCGACGGGTGCCGCGTCAGGAAGGCCAGCGCGACCTGATGCGGCGTGGCGCCATGGGCGTCCCCGATGCGCTGCAGAATCTGGCCGGCGGCGGAACGTGGCGACGGGAAATCGTTGTGGCCGAACGGCGAATAGGCCACCACGGCGATGCCATGCGTTTCGCACCACGGAATCACCGCGTGTTCGATGGCGCGTTCCTGCAAATGATACAGCACCTGATTGCAGGCGATCTTGCCGGCGCCGGCCACCTTGCGCAGCGCATTGAGGTCGTCGACATCGAAATTGCTGACGCCCCAGCCGCGGATCTTGCCGGCCCGCGCGAGGTCCTCGAAGGCCGCCACGGTTTCCCCAAGCGGCACCTGCCCGCGCCAGTGCAGCAGGTAGCAATCGAGCCGATCGGTCTTCAGCCGCGCCAGCGATCGCTCGCAGGCCGCGATGGTGCCCCGGCGCGAGGCATTGCTCGGCAAGACCTTCGAAACCAGAAACACCTCGTCACGCCTGCCGGCGATCGCCTCCGCCACCACCGGCTCGGCGTCGCCATACATTTCGGCGGTATCGATGTGGGTCATGCCAAGATCGAGCCCGCGCCGCAACGCAGCCACCGCCGCGCCACGGTCGCCGCGGTCGATGTACCAGGTCCCCTGCCCGATCACCGGCACCTCAGGGCCGCCGGCGCCGAATTTCTGCTGTCTCAAGAATGCCTCAGGTTTGCCGCAACGCCGTCGCAAGCCCAGAGCGCCCACCCCGGACGCGACGTCTGGATCAGCTTCTAGCCGATTTCAGCGGCGATGTCCCGTATCACTCCTCGCGCATTGAATGTCAGTGGCTGATCATCCATGGGCGCGCGGTCGGAAAGCTCTTCGCGCCAGATTTGCTCTGCTTGATCAGCCGCGACGGCTTCTTTGTGGAGCAGCAGCCACACCCGGCTCCGTGGGAGGCCTTGTATTCCGCCGAGGTCTTCGGCGCGTTGGAACTGCGTTCATTGGTGGCATGCGCCTTGCGCTTGTCGGAGGACATGCAGAAGAACGCCGGCGCTGTCAGGATCACGCGCGGCGCCACGGCATTGCATTGCGGGCAGTCATGAGAATCGTCGCATTCGGCCATCGGCCGCATCTCGGTGAACGGACCGCAATCGCTGCAAAGATATTCATAGACCGGCATGGGCGTCTTTCAGTTCACGAGAGACAAAAAGAGGCTGCGGGACGGCGACAGTATTGTCCCGCAGCCCAAGAGACTTGCATGAGATCTGGAAGCGTCCGTCGCTTACTTGTCCTGCGACAGAGGCATCTGGATCGAACCGTCAATATGCTTGATCGGCCCCACCGATGACGGATTGATGTCGAAGTCGAAGATTTCCGTCGGCAGCCACAACGTGGCGCAGGCGTTGGGCACATCGACAACGCCGGAGATGTGGCCCTGGCACGGCGCTGTGCCGAGGATCGAATAGGCCTGGGCGCCCGAGTAACCGAACTTTTTGAGATACTCGATGGCGTTGAGACAGGCCTGACGATAGGCGATGTGGACGTCGAGGTAATGCTGCTTGCCTTCTTCGTCGACCGATATTCCTTCGAAGATCAGGAAGTCCTTGTAGTTCGGCGTCATCGGCGACGGCTTGAACACCGGGTTCTTGATGCCGTATTTCGCCACGCCGTCCTTGATGACGTCGACCTTGATGTGCAGCCAGCCGGCCATCTCGATGGCGCCGCAGAAGGTGATCTCGCCGTCGCCCTGCGAGAAGTGTAGATCGCCCATGGAGAGCCCGCCACCCGGGACATAGACCGGGAAGTACACTTTCGAGCCGCGCGACAGATCCTTGATGTCGCAATTGCCGCCATGCTCGCGCGGCGGCACGGTGCGCGCGCCTTCGGCCGCGGCCTTGTCCTTCGCCTCGCCCTTCAACCGGCCCATATGGGCGGTGGGTCCGAACGGCGGATTGGCGAGGCCGGGCACGCGGGTCGGATTGGTGTCGATCAGCGCCTGCTCGCGCGTATTCCATGTCGCCAGCAGTTTCGGATCGGGCAAACAGCCGATCAGGCCAGGATGGATCAGACCGGCGAAGTTCACGCCGGGAATGTGCCGGGACGACGTGAACATGCCCTTGAAGTCCCAGATCGACTTCTGCGCCAGCGGGAAGTGATCGGTCAGGAAGCCGCCTCCGTTCTGCTTGGAGAAAAAGCCGTTAAAACCCCACAGTGAGTCCTTCATCGGACCAACGTCGAGCAGATCGACGACGAGGAGATCGCCGGGCTCGGCGCCCTTGACGCCGATCGGGCCGGACAGGAAATGCACGATCGACAGATCGATATCGCGGACGTCGTCGGCAGAGTCGTTGTTCTTGATGAAACCGCCGGTCCAGTCATAGGTCTCGACAATGAAATCATCGCCAGGATTGACCCACGCCACCATCGGCACGTCGGGGTGCCAGCGGTTGTGGATCATGTCGTTGTCATAGGCCGACTGCGTCAAATCGACCTTGATGATGGTCTCTGGCATCAATAGCTCCCCTTCGGTTACACGGCTTGGCGGTTCAAACTTCTAGACGGACAGATATCTGGCGATCTGTCCCGCATCGATGCCGTCGCGCATCTCATCACGGACGATCTCGCCATTCTCGATCACCAGCACGCGGTCGGCGACATCGAGCGCAAAGCTGAGCACCTGTTCGGAGACGATGATCGACAGGCCCTTGGTGTCGCGAATGCGCTTCAGCGTGCGCGCCATCTCCTTGATGATCGACGGCTGGATGCCCTCCGTGGGCTCGTCGAGCAGCAGCACCTTGGGCTTGGTGGCGAGCGCGCGGGCGATGGCAAGTTGCTGCTGCTGGCCGCCGGACAGGTTGCCGCCGCGGCGGCCCTTCATCTCCAGCAGCACCGGAAACAGCTCGTAGAGATCGCCGGGCACCTCCTTGTCGCCGGAGACCACCAGACCGGTCTCGATGTTTTCCTTCACCGTCATGTGCGAGAAGATCATGCGGCCCTGCGGCACGTAAGCGAGGCCTTTCGCGACCCGCTCATAGCTCTTCAGCCCGTTGATCTCGGCGCCCTGCATGGTCACCGAACCGCTTCTGGTCGGCACGATGCCCATCAGCGATTTCATCAACGTGGTCTTGCCCATGCCATTGCGGCCCATGATCGCCACGATCTCGTTGGGCTGCACGGCAATGTTAAGCCCGTGCAGCACCTCGCTCTGGCCGTAGGCGACATGGAGATCGTTAATCGCAAGCATGATGGCCTCCAAAGTATCCAACAGCGCCGTAAGCTCCCTCTCCCCGCTTGCGGGGAGAGGGTTGGGGTGAGGGGCAGCCAGAGAGACTCTCGGCCTCCCCCTCACCCGGATCGCGCGCGGTGCGCGCGCGATCCGACCTCTCCCCGCAAGCGGGGAGAGGTGAAACCGCGCTCGTAGAGAATTCAAACCGCATCATCAGCTCAATGCCCCAGGTAAACTTCGATGACCTTCGGGTCGTTCTTGACCTTCTCCATGGTGCCTTCCGACAGGATCTGGCCCTGGTGCAGCACGGTCACCTTGTGGGCGATGTCCTCGACGAACTTCATGTCGTGCTCGATCACCAGCACCGAGCGATTCTTGATGATGGTGTTGAGCAGTTCGGCGGTCTTGACGCGCTCGCTGACGCTCATGCCGGCGACCGGTTCGTCGAGCATCAGCAGGTCCGGATCCTGGATCAGCAGCATGCCGATCTCGAGCCACTGCTTCTGGCCGTGGCTGAGCAACTCCGCGCTCATGTTGAGGCGATCCTTGAGGAAGATCATCTCGGCGACTTCCTCGACGCGGTCGCGCACCACCGCGTCGCGCTTGAATGTCAGCGCACCGAATACGCTGCGGCCGCGCGGGAAGGAAATTTCCAGATTCTCGAACACGGTGAGATCGTCATAGATCGACGGCGTCTGGAATTTTCGCCCGACACCGGCCTGGACGATCTGGTTCTCCTTCATTTTCGTGAGGTCCTTGTCACGAAAATGAATCGCGCCCGAGGTCGCCTTGGTCTTGCCGCAGATCAGGTCGAGCACGGTGGTCTTGCCGGCGCCGTTGGGCCCGATGATGACGCGGATCTCGTTCTCCTCGACGTAGAAGGAGAGGTCGTTGACGGCCTTGAAGCCATCGAACGAGACGGTGAGTCCTTCCACCGCCAGCAGAAAGTCCTTGGGCTGGTGACCTATCAGCATGATCGTTTCCTATTCCGCCGGGGCGCCATCGGCGACCGACGTATCGGTCCAGCCATTCTTCGGGCTCTTCTTGCGCATCAACTTGTCGATGCGCGGCTGCACGTAGTCGCTCCACACGCCGGCCAACCCGTTCGGGAAGGCCAGCACCACGGCGATGAACAATCCGCCAAGTCCGAAGAGCCAAAGCTCGGGAAAGGACTCCGAAAAACTCGTCTTGGCGAAGTTGACCAGCAGCGTGCCGTAGACCGCGCCGAGGATCGACAGCCGGCCGCCGACCGCGGTGTAGATGACCATCTCGATGGAAGGCACGATGCCGACGAAGGACGGCGACATGAAGCCCACCTGCAGCGCGAACATCGCGCCGCCGATCGCGGCGAAAATCGCCGCCACGCAGAAGGCGAAGATCTTGAAGTTGGCGACGCTGTAGCCGGAGAACCGCACGCGGTCCTCCTTGTCGCGCATTGCGACCAGGATGCGACCGAGCTTGGAGCGGCGAATGAACTGGGCGATGAAGATGCAGCCGAACAGGCAGGCCACTTCGAAGAAGTACAGAACGATCTTGGCGTGGTCCGGGCGGATGTCCCAGCCCTTGAGGGTGCGCAGGTCGGTCATGCCGTTGATGCCGCCGGTGTAGCCCTGCTGGCCGACGATCAGGATGGTGAGAATTGCAGCAACCGCCTGGGTGATGATCGCGAAATAGGTGCCGCCAACGCGGCGCTTGAACATGGCGGCGCCGATGATGAAGGCGAAGAACGCCGGCACAACGATGATGGCGATCACGGTAAAGGTCAGGCTGTGGAACGGCTTCCAGAAGAACGGCAGTTCGGTGATCTGATTCCAGTCCATGAAATCCGGAATACCGGGCGTCGACTGGATCTTGGTGTTTTCCGGGCTGGAAGCTTCGAGCTTGAGAAACATCGCCATGCAGTAACCGCCGAGGCCGAAGAACACGCCCTGGCCGAGGCTGAGAATGCCGCCATAGCCCCAGCAGATCACCAGCCCGACCGCGACGAAGGCGTAGGTCAGATACTTCGCGACCAGATTGAGACGGAACACGTCGAGCGTCAGCGGCAGGATCACCACCAGCAGTACTGCGAGCGCGAGGATGCCGAGAAGTTCGGGCCGGTTGACGAGACGCGCATTGTCGGACATTGGCTTCAGCCCTTTATGGTTACTTGCGGACCTTGAGAGCAAACAGGCCCTGCGGGCGCAGCATCAGGATTCCGACAACCGCCAGCAGGGTCAGCACCTTGGCCATCGAGCCCGACATGAAGAACTCCATGGTGGATTGCGCCTGCGAGATGGTGAAGGCAGAGGCGATGGTGCCGACCAGGCTGGCGGCCCCGCCGAACACCACGACGAGGAAGGTATCGACGATGTAGAGCTGGCCGGAGGTCGGCCCGGTCGAACCGATCATGGTGAAGGCCGAACCCGCGATGCCGGCAATGCCGCAGCCGAGACCGAACGTGTAGCAGTCGACCCGCTCGGTGTTGATGCCAACGGCCCCTGCCATGACGCGGTTCTGCACCACGGCGCGGACCTGGCGACCCCAGCGCGACTTGTACATGATCCAGGCCACCACCATGGTGATCAGCAGCGTCAGACACATCACGAAGATGCCGTTGATCGGGACTTCGATGGTCTCTGTGACGTGCTGCGATCCCATCATCCATTGCGGCAGTTCGACGCCGACTTCGCGAGCACCAAAGATCGAGCGATAGGCCTGCTGAAGGATCAGGCTGAGGCCCCAGGTGGCGAGCAGCGTATCCAGCGGGCGCTTGTAGAGATGGCGGATCAGCGCCCACTCGACCAGCATGCCGAGCGCCCCGGAGGCAATGAAGGCCAGGATCATCGCGACAAAGAAGTAGCCGGAGAACAGCGACGGCAGGAATGTCTGGAAGAAGTTCGACGTCATCCAAGTGACGTAGGCGCCGAGGATCATGAATTCGCCATGCGCCATGTTGATGACGCCCATCTGGCCGAAGATGATCGCAAGGCCCAGCGCCATCAACACGTACACCGAGAACAGGATCAGCCCCGCAAAACCCTGCATCGCGAAAATGGCGCCGAGGTCACCAATCGAATACTCGCCGAACATCGGTCCATCCTCCGTGGGAAAGGGACCCGCGTCGCGCACGACGCGGGGTGGTGTTTCGCGGATAGGTCGTCCGCGCAGGGAGAGGATGACGGGCTTACTGATAGCCCTTGGGGAACGGATCCGGCTCGACCAGATCGGCAGTTTCATAGACGACGTCGAACTGGCCATCGAGACGCGCCTTGCCGACGCGGGTCTTCGACCACAGATGGTGGTTCTCATGAATCCGGACGTAGCCTTCCGGTGCCCCCTTGAACTCGACACCCGGCGACGCTGCGGCAATCTTGTCGACGTCGAAGGAGCCGGCCTTCTCGACGGTGAGCTTCCAGAGCCAGGGGCCAAGATAGGCAGCCTGGGTGACGTCGCCAATCACGGTCTTTTCGCCCCACATCTTGTGGAAAGCCGGGACGAACTTGGCGTTATTGTCGTTCTTCAGCGACTGGAAGTACTTCATGCAGGCATAAGCGCCCGCGATGTTCTCGCCGCCGATGCCGTCGATTTCGTCCTCGGTGACCGAGATGGTCAGCAGCGTCTGCTTGTTGAGGTCGATGCCCGCCGCCTTGAGCTGCTTGTAGAAGGCGACGTTGGAGCCGCCGACCACGTCGGCGAAAATCACGTCCGGCTTGGTCAGCTTGATCTTGTTGATCACCGAATTGAACTGGGTGTGGCCAAGGGGGAAATACTCTTCGCCCACCACCTTGAGCTTGAGCATGTTCTCGATGTGCTTGCGCGCGATCTTGTTGGAGGTGCGCGGCCAGATGTAGTCGGAGCCGATGAAATAGAACGACTTGGCGCCCTTCTCCTTGGTGATCCAGTTGATACCCGCGAGGATCTGCTGCGTGGCTTCCTGGCCAGTATAGATCACGTTCTTCGACTGCTCGAGGCCTTCATAGAAGGTCGGGTAATACAGCATGCCGTTGTACTGTTCGACGACCGGAAGCACTGCCTTGCGCGAAGCGGAGGTCCAGCAGCCCATGATGGCGGCGACCTTGTCGTTGACCAGCAGTTTCTTGGCCTTTTCGGCAAAGGTCGGCCAGTCCGAGGCACCGTCTTCCTGGATGAACTTGATCTTGCGGCCGAGCACGCCGCCCATGGCGTTGATCTGCTCGATGGCCAACTTCTCGGCCTCGATCGAGCCGGTTTCCGAAATCGCCATGGTGCCGGTGGCGGAATGCAGGATGCCGACAGTAACTTCCGTGTCGGTGACCGCCAGGCCGGTGGTATTGACCGCTGAAGTTGCAGGCGCCTGCGCAAAAGATGGGCGCGGAAGCATCGTCAGGGCCGGCAGCGCCGCCATTCCCATCAGCAGTTTTCGCCGCAACGGCGAATGTAGGCCCGGTTTCTTCTCGTCTGACATGTCAACCCCACCTTGGTTTCGAGGACGCCTATTGGTGAGGCAAGCATGGGTGAAGTTGTACGATGCACAGATACGTGAGAACGCGTATACTGCACCGCAAAATGGCGACGTAGATTTTTGCCAACGGCAAACTGCGTAGCGATACGGGTCAGGAGTAAAACGTGGCAGGGCGGCAGCGGATCGACCGCGTCAGGCGCCAGTACAATCAGTGGGTCGCCAACCAAACCTTGGAGGACTACGCGCTCCGCTTCACCGCAAAGAGTGCGCGCCGCTGGTCATCGGCCCGGGTCGCCAATACCGCGCTCGGCGCCATCTCATTCCTGGCGCTGGAAGCCATCGGCGGCACCATCACCATCAATTACGGCGTCACCAATGCCGCCGCGGCCATCCTCGTCGTCAGCGTCATCATCTTCTGCTGCGGCCTGCCGATCGCCTATCACGCCGCCAAATGCGGCATCGACATCGACCTGCTGACCCGCGGCGCCGGCTTCGGCTATATCGGCTCGACCGTCACGTCGCTGATCTACGCCTCTTTCACCTTCATCTTCTTCGCCATCGAGGCGGTCATCATGGCCACGGCGCTGGAGATGTGTTTCGATATTCCGCGCCCGATCGGCTATCTGATCTCGGCCGTGGTTATCATCCCGGTGGTGATCTACGGCATCACCCTGATCAGCCGGTTCCAGCTGTGGACCCAGCCGCTGTGGTTCATCCTCAATATCCTGCCGTTCGCCGCGATTGCCTGGGCCAGCCGCGACTCCTTCGTCGCCTGGACGAGGTTTCCCGGCGAGCACGGCGATCCCGCCGGTGGACTGGATCTGCTGCTGTTCGGCACCGCGGCGTCGGTGGTGTTCTCGCTGGTGGCGCAGATCGGCGAACAGGTCGATTTCCTGCGCTTCCTGCCGCGCGACCGCCGCAGCGCGAAGGCCTCATGGTGGGTCGCATTGCTGTGCGCCGGACCCGGCTGGATCGTGATGGGTGCGCTCAAGTTGCTGGCCGGCTCGTTCCTGGCCTACTTTGCTCTCAGCCACGGCGTCTCCGCCGAACACGCCGCCGAACCGGCGCACATGTATCTGCAGGCGTTCCGCTACGTGCTGTCGCAGCCGGATCTGGCGCTGGCGCTGACCGGCACCTTCGTGATCCTGTCGCAGATCAAGATCAACGTCACCAATGCCTATGCCGGCTCCATCGCTTGGTCGAACTTCTTCTCCCGCCTCACCCACAGCCATCCCGGCCGCGTGGTCTGGCTGGTGTTCAACGTGCTGGTGGCGCTGCTGCTGATGGAGATCGGCGTCTACAAGGCGCTGGAACAGACGCTGGCGCTGTATTCCAACGTGGCGATTGCCTGGGTCGGCGCGCTGGTGGCCGACCTCGTGATCAACCGGCCGCTCGGCCTGCGTCCGCGACAGATGGAATTCAAGCGCGCCCACCTCTACGACATCAACCCGGTCGGCGTCGGCGCAATGCTGGTGGCCACCGTCGTCTCGATCAGCGCGTTCTACGGCCTGTTCGGGCCGACAGCCAAGGCGCTGTCGCCGTTCGTCGCCCTTCTCACCGCGCTGGTCACCGCGCCGCTCATCGCCTGGGCCACCGATGGCAAGTACTATATCGCGCGAAAGCCAAAGCGTGCTTGGCAGAACCTGCCGACCATTGCCTGCTGTATCTGCGAGCATTCCTTCGAGCCGGAGGACATGGCGTCCTGCCCGGCCTATGCCGGGCCGATTTGCTCGCTGTGCTGCTCGCTCGACGCGCGCTGCCACGATCTGTGCAAGCCGCACGCACGGATCCAGGCCCAGGTCTCCGCCACGCTCGGCAAGCTGCTGCCGGAGCCGATCTACGCCCGCATCAATTCTCAGCTCGGCCACTATCTCGGCGTGTTCGCGCTGTCGGCCGGGCTGGTCGGCTTGACGTTGGGCCTGATCTATCTGCAGACTTCCGCGGCGGATCCCACGGACAGTACGCAGCTGGCCGAGGTGCTGTGGAAGGTGTTCTTCGCGCTCAGCATCATCATCGGTGTGGTCGCCTGGCTGTTTGTTCTGGCCAAGCAGAGCCGACAGGCTGCCGAGGCCGAGACCGTCCGGCAGACCGCGCTGCTGATGCAGGAAATCGCCGCCCACAAGCGCACCGACACCGAGCTGCAGCGCGCCAAGGAAGTCGCTGAATCCGCCAACCTGGCCAAGAGCCGCTATGTGGTCGGCCTCAGCCACGAGTTGCGCTCGCCGCTCAACGCCATCAGCGGCTACGCGCAATTGCTGGAGCAGGATGCCAGCCTGCAGACCAGACCGCGCGACCAGGTCCGCGTCGTCAAGCGCAGCGCCGACCACCTGTCCGGCCTGATCGACGGCATTCTGGACATCTCCAAGATCGAGGCCGGCCGGCTGTACTTGTCGCGCGACGAGGTCCGCCTCACCGACTTTCTCGACCAGCTCGTCGGCATGTTCCGCCTGCAGGCCGTCGCCAAGGGCATCGATTTCGTGTTCAAGCGGCCCAACGTGCTGCCGCTGGTGGTCTATGCCGACGAGAAGCGGCTGCGCCAGATCCTGATCAACCTGCTGTCCAATGCGATCAAATTCACCCAGGACGGCAGCGTCCAGTTCGTCATTCACTATCGCAGCCCGGTCGCCGAGTTCGAGGTGATCGACACCGGCCCGGGGATCCGCGCCGACGACCTGGAGCGGATCTTCGCGCCGTTCGAGCGCGGCGCGCTGGGCGTGTCGCAACCGCACACCGGCACCGGCCTGGGGCTGACCATCAGCAAGCTGCTGGCCGGCGTGATGGGCGGCGACATCCGCGTCACCAGTACGGTAGGCACCGGCAGCACCTTCCGGGTCAAGATGCTGCTGTCCGAAGTCACCAACCCGACCCGCATCGCACCGGTGGATGCGCCGATCTTCGGCTATCACGGCCCGCGCAAGACCATCCTGATCACCGATGACGATCCGACCCAGCGCGACCTGCTGCGCGAAGTGCTGACGCCGCTGGGCTTCATCCTGCTCAGTGCGCCCGACGGCCCCGCATGTCTCAATCTGGCGCAGCATTGCCGGCCCGACCTGTTCCTGCTCGACATTTCCATGGCCGGCATGGACGGCTGGACCGTCGCGGAAACCTTGCGCGCGACGGGCCATCATCAGGCGCGCATCCTGATGGTCTCGGCCAGTGCGCTCGAAGCGCACGGCACACCGCTGGCGCAGCCGTTCCATGACGGCTATCTGATGAAGCCGATCGACATTCCCCGCCTGCTTGAACTGATTGGACAGCTCCTGAGAATCGAATGGCAATACGAGCGTGGCCAGCAGCCGGTGACGCCCTGGAAGCCGAGCGGCCCGCGCCCCGCGGTCAGGCATGTGGAGGAACTCATGAGCCTCGGGCAGATGGGCTACATCCGCGCCATCCAGCTCAAGCTCGACGAGATCGACAGTGACCATCCGGAGCAGGCCGACTTCGTCGCGCAGATGCGCTCATTGGTCGACCGCTTCGATCTCGACCAATACATGGCGACGCTGAAGACGCTGCACAGCCATGAACACTGATCCGAAAAAGCGCGACATCGCGCTCGTCGTCGACGATTCCCCGGAGACCCTGCGGCTGCTCACAGACGCGCTGGACGGCGCCGGCATGACCGTCATGGTGGCCATGGATGGCGCGGCAGCGATGCGCATCGTCGAGCAGATCACACCCGACATCATCCTGCTCGATGCCATGATGCCCGGCATGGACGGCTTCGAGACCTGCCGCCGCCTGAAGCGCGACGCCGGGATCAGCGACGTGCCCGTGATCTTCATGACCGGCTTGGCCGAGACCGAGCACATCGTGCGCGGACTCGAGGCCGGCGGCGTCGACTATGTCACCAAGCCGATTGTGATCGAGGAGATGATCGCGCGGATCCGCGTACATCTTGCCAATGCGCGGCTGACCCAGAGCGCACGCACCGCGCTCGACGTCTCCGGCCGCTTCCTGCTCGCGGTGAGCGGCCAGGGCAGCATCCTGTGGGCGACACCGCAGGCGCAGAAACTCCTGGCCGACAATCTCGCCGCCGGCGTCAACGACGATCTGGTGCTGCCGCCGCCTTTGCTGCTGTGGCTCGACCAGGCGCAAGGCGGCGCATCCGGGTCGAGGCCCGGATCGTCAGCCTCCTTTCCCCACAACGATCAGTTGCGGCTGCAATATATGGGCAAGGTCGGTCCTAATGAATTCTTGCTGCGACTCGCAAAAGAATCAACGGCGAGCGTGCCGGCGGAGTTCAGCAAGGAGCTCGGCCTCACCAGTCGCGAGGGCGAAGTGCTGACCTGGCTCAGCAAGGGCAAGAGCAACCGCGACATCGCGCAGATCCTTGGCCTTAGCCCGCGCACCGTGGACAAACACCTGGAGCAGATCTACGCCAAGCTCGGCGTCGAGAACCGCACCGCGGCTACGGCGATCGCGGTGAACGCGAGTCACCGAAAGGGGTAATTTTTTGTCGTCCCCGCGGAGGCCAGGACCCATAAGCCCCAAGCCCCATCGTCTCGATTCTATCTGAGGCTCCCGACTGTACCGCCACAGATGTGCACGGCGTAGGGGTCTCCGCCTTCGCGGGGACGACATGTTGAGACGATCCTGCCCCTCCTTCGTCCACCTTGTCCCGCCCTTCAACCATGCTATGACTCGTGCAGGCGCATTCCCGGCAAACGGGGAGCGACCACATGATCATCGCCGGTTATGGCGGTTCAGGGAGGATGACATATGGCTCTTTACGGCCCGACTCGTCGCGCCTTGTTGCAGGGGACGCTCGCTACCGGCGCGCTTGGTCTCACCGGATTTCCCGCCTTCGCCGATCCGGCCTGGAAAAAATACGCCGGTACCACCATCGAGGCCAATCTGATCAAGGGGCCGCGCGGCGACCTGCTGCAGAAATACGCATCCGAATTCACCGAGCTGACCGGCATCAAGGTTGAATCCGAGGTGATCCCGGAGCAGCAGCAGCGCCAGAAGGCGGTCATCGAGCTGACGTCGGGCAAGCCCAGCTTCGACGTGGTCCACCTCAGCTACCACGTGCAGAAGCGACAGTTCGAAAAGGCCGGCTGGCTTGCCGATCTCACCGGCTTCCTGAAGGATCCGAACTTGACCGCGCCGGATCTGCGGGTGGACGATTTTTCCGCCGGCGGCCTGCAATTCGCCCAGAACGAAAAAGGCGAAATGCATTCGCTGCCGTGGTCGGTCGACTATTTCATCCTCTATTACAACAAGGAGATGTTCGCCAAGAAGGGCATCGCCGTGCCCAAGACCTTCGACGAAATGGCTGCCGCCGCCGAGAAGCTCAACGACCCGGCCAACGGCATCTATGGCTTCACCGGCCGCGGGTTGCGCAATGCCAACATGACGCTGTGGACGAACTTCTTCCTCAACTATGGCGGCGAGTTTCTCGATGCCAAGGGCAACATCCTGACCGACGGTCCAGAGGCCATCGAGGCCACCAAGATGTATCAGCGGCTGATGACCAAGTCCGCGCCCCCCGGCGCCGCCGGATTCAACTGGATGGAATCCATGGCGACGCTGACACAGGGCCGCGCAGCGATGTGGATCGACGGCGTCGGCTGGGCGCCGCCCATCGAGGATCCCAACGCCTCGCGCGTGGTTGGCAAGATCGGCTACACGGTGGTGCCGGCCGGCCCCAAGGGCCAGTATTCCGCCGCCTATGGCGACGGCATCGGCATTGCCAAGACCAGCACCAAGAAGGAAGCCGCCTATCTGTATTGCCAGTGGGCGGTGTCCAAGACTATGGGCGCCCGGCTTCTGCAAAGCGGCGGCGGCGTGCCGTTCCGCAACTCCATCCTAAACGACGAAACGGTGCGCAAGGGGGTCAAGAACCAGGAGTGGCTGGATTCGGTGATCGCCTCGGCCAAGATCAGCAAGCTCGGCCTCCCCGTCATCGTGCCGGTCGCCGAATTCCGCGATCTGGTCGGCGCCGCCGTCACGGCCACTTTGTCGGGCGCCGATCCGGCCACCGAGTTGAAGAAGGCACACGAGCAGTTCCGGCCGATCCTGGAGCGCAGCGAGAAAACGTGAGCGAACTGACCGCAGACCGATCGACCGCGGTCGAGGTGGAGACAGCCAAGGCGCAGTGGCGGCCAATCTCCTATTGGCCGTTCATCGTCCCGGCGATGATTGTCGTGCTGGCCGTCATCATCTTCCCCTGGGCCTACACCATCTGGATGAGCCTGCACGAATGGAAGGTCGGCTCGCCGCCGACCTTCGTCGGCTTCGCCAACTATCTGCGGCTTCCGACCGATGCGCGTTTCGTCGAGTCGGTCTGGCATACGCTGGTCTACACGGCCCTGTCGGTGGCGCTGCCCTTGATCCTGGGCACGCTGGCGGCAGTGATCTTCAACATGAAATTTCCACTGCGCGGCTTTTTCCGCGGGCTGTTCATCCTGCCGATGATGGCGACGCCGGTGGCGATCGCGCTGGTGTGGACGATGATGTTCCACCCGCAACTCGGCATTCTCAACTACCTGCTGTCGCTGGTCGGCCTGCCGCCCTCGCTGTGGGTATTCCATCCGGCTACGGCGATCCCCTCTTTGGTGCTGGTCGAGACCTGGCAGTGGACACCGCTGGTGATGCTGATCGTGCTCGGCGGTCTCTCCGCGATCCCGTCCGAGCCCTATGAAAGCGCCCAGATTGACGGCGCGACGCCGTGGCAGACCTTCCGTTATATTTCGCTGCCGATGATCATGCCGTTCCTGTTCATCGCGGCGATGATCCGCATGATTGACGCCGTGAAAAGCTTCGACATCATCTTCGCCATCACCCAGGGCGGCCCCGGCAGCGCCTCGGAAACCATCAACCTCTATCTCTACAGCGTCGCCTTCGTCTATTACGACGTCGGCTACGCCTCGGCGATCGTCGTGGTGTTCTTCGCGCTGATCATCGCCCTGGCCGGCGCGCTGCTGCACCTGCGCCAGCGCACCCACTGGAACGACACCGGAGGCAGCGCCTGATGCGGACCGCTCTCAACAGGATCGGCCTGACCTTCGCGATCCTCGTCATCGTGTCGCCGGCGGTGCTGTTCTTCCTCTGGATGCTGTCGCTGTCGATCAAGTTCGAGATCGACAATGCCTCCTATCCGCCGGTGTTCATCCCCACCCGCTTCAACTGGGGCAACTACGCCGCCGTTCTGGAATCCAAGCGGTTCGTGACCTATCTGTTCAACACGCTGATCGTCACCGGCTCGGCCACCCTGTTCGCGCTGCTGGTCGGCGTGCCGGCCGGCTATGGCATCGCCCGCATGCGTGCCCGCAAGGCGGCGGTGGTGATCCTGATCGCCCGCATCACGCCCGGCCTGTCCTATCTGATCCCGCTGTTCCTGCTGTTCCAGTGGCTCGGCCTGCTCGGTACCTTGTGGCCGCAGATCATCATCCATTTGGTGGTCACCGTCCCGATCGTGATCTGGATCATGATCGGCTACTTCGAGACCACGCCGATGGAGCTCGAGGAGTCCGCGGTGATCGACGGCGCCACCCGCTGGCAGGTGTTCCGCCACGTCGCGCTGCCGATCGCGCGGCCGGGCATTGCGGTGGCCTTCATCCTGTCGGTGATCTTCTCATGGAATAATTTCGTGTTCGGCATCGTACTGGCCGGCCGCGAGACCCGGACGCTGCCGGTCGCCGTCTACAACATGATCTCGTTCGACCAGCTGAGCTGGGGACCGCTCGCGGCGGCGGCACTGATCGTCACCTTCCCGGTGTTGTTGCTGACGGTGTTCGCACAGCGGCAGATCGTGGCGGGACTGACGGCGGGGGCGGTGAAATAGTTGCACGATCGCGCTATAAACACCGCTGTCATCGCCCGGCCTTGCGCGCACTTGCGCGCTGGGACCGGGCGATCCAGTAAACTCAAGACAGTCGGCGAGTACTGGGTCACCCGGTCCTTGCGCGCAAGTGCGCGCAGGCCGGGTGACGACAGTGAGTGCTAATTCGCCGCCGCCATCTGCTTCGACTCAGCCGGTGCGACCGCCTCCGCCGCCGCAATCAACCGCTTCAGCTCCGGAATGCACGAACCGCAATTGGTGCCGGCCTTGAGCTGCGCGCCGATCTCTGCCGCCGTGCCCGCCCCCGCCGCGATGACGTCGCAGATGGTGGTGCGGCCGACGCCGAAACAGGCGCAAACGATGGGGCCGACGCTGGCATGGCCATCGGCGGATTTGCCGGACAGCAGCATGCGGCGCTGCTCGTCGCTGACCGCCTCGGCTGCGAACAGCGCCTTGACGGCATCCCAGTCGACGCCATCGGCTGCCGGGCTGATGAACAGGCAGGTCTCGATCCGGTCACCCACGAACGACGCCGCGCGAAACACGCCTCGGGCGGTGTCCTCGAATTCGGCGACGTCGTCGCCGAGCACCGGCTGCAGCCATTCCTTCCATGTCGCGACGGCGGCATTGTCAGCAAGGAGATAGCCGAGGCCGCCGGTTACGGCGGTGCGCGCCCACCAGGTCTGCGCCGGCAGTGCGAGCGGCCGGCGCGACAGCACAAAGCCGCGTTGCCTGTAAACATGCGGTACAATCGAGACCGGCGTCGCCTTGTTCTCGGGCTGGCCGGAGAACGGATCGGTGAACGGCGCCACCAGCGCGCCGACCCGCGCCGACGACGCGGTCTCGTCGCTCCAGTGGATCGGCGCGAACAGCATGCCGCGCTGCTGGCGATCGCTCACCACCACCTTGAGAATGCACTTGCCGTAGTCGGTCGCCACCAAAGCATGGCCGCCATCGATCACGCCGGCCTGCGCTGCATCGTCGGGATGAATCTCGACGAAGGGTTCCGGCAGATGCTGGCCGAGCCGCGGGCTCATGCCGGTGCGGGTCATGGTGTGCCACTGGTCGCGGACGCGGCCGGTGTTGAGCCGCAACGGCCGCGCCCCGCTGGTCTCGCTGCGCAGTGCCGGCACCTCCGGCGCGATGAACCGAGCCTTGCGGTCGTTGGTGTAGAAGGCGCCATCGGCGAAAAAACGCGAGTCGGAGCGGCTGTCGGCGGCGCGCAGCGGCCACATCACCGGCGCCAGCGCATCAAAGCCCTCGTCCGAGACCTTGGCCAATCCGCCGAGGTCGAAATCGCGCGTGCCGTTGTTCTCGAATGCTGACAGTGCCGCATGTTCGCGAAAGATATCGGCGGCGGTGTTGTAGGCAAAGGACGCGCCGAAGCCGAGCCGCCTGGCGACTTCGCCGATCATCCACCAGTCCGGCCTGGCCTCGCCGGGCGCAGCCAGAAAGGATCGCTGCCGCGACACCCGCCGCTCCGAATTCGTCACCGTGCCGGACTTCTCGCCCCAGGCCAGCGCCGGCAGCAGCACATGGGCGCCGGAATTGACGGTGTCGTTGGAGAACACGTTCTCCGAGACGACGAACAGGTCGAGCTTCTTCAAGGCCGCGCGCGCCGCATTGGCGTCGGGCAGCGACACCGCCGGGTTGGTGCCGATCACCCACAGCGCCTTGATCTCGCCGCGCGCGATCGCCTCGAACATCTGCACCGCCTTCAACCCTTCATGGGTGGCGATATCGGGCGCCTTCCAGAACCGGCGGACGCGATCGATCTCGGCCGGCGTGAAGTTCATGTGGGCGGCGAGCTGATTGGCGAGACCGCCGACCTCGCGGCCGCCCATCGCATTGGGCTGGCCGGTCAGCGAGAACGGAGACGCGCCGACCTTGCCGATCCGCCCGGTGGCGAGATGGCAGTTGATGATGGCATTGACCTTGTCGGTGCCCTGCGCCGACTGGTTGACGCCCTGCGAATACAGCGTGACCACGCGCGGCGTCTTGCGGAACAGGTGGAAGAACGTCGCGACGTCGGCTTCGCTGAGGCCGGTCGCCAGCGCTGTGGCGGCGACACTGCCCGCCATGCTCTTCGCGCGCGCCAGTGCGTCGTCGAAGCCGGACGTGTGCCGGTCGATGTAATCCCGGTCGAGCGCGTCACTGTCCGCCAGATGCGCCAGCAATCCGCTGAACAAAGCCGTGTCGCTACCCGGCTTCAGCCCGAGGAACAGGTCGTCCTCACCCACCGTATCCGTGCGGCGCGGATCGATCACCACGATGCGGGCGCCGCGCGTCTGCTTGTTGGCCAGCATGCGCTGGTACAGCACCGGATGGCACCACGCCGCATTGGAGCCGACCAGCACCAGCAGGTCGGCCTCGTCGAGATCCGTGTAGCAGCCCGGCACGGTATCCGAGCCGAAGGCGCGGCGATGACCGGCCACCGACGACGACATGCACAGCCGCGAATTGGTGTCGACGTTGGCGCTGCCGATAAATCCCTTCATCAGCTTGTTGGCGGCGTAGTAATCCTCGGTGAGGATCTGGCCGGACAGATAGAAAGCCACCGCATCGGGACCATGCGCGGCAATGACCTTGCGGAAACCGTCGGCGACATGATCGAGGGCATCGCCCCACGCCGCCTGCGCGAGACCGCCCTCGCCACGCAGCATCGGATGCAGCAGCCGCCCGCCGAGGTCCAGCGTCTCGCCGAGCGCCGAGCCCTTCGAGCACAGCCGGCCGAAATTCGCGGGATGTTCGGGATCCCCGGCGATCGCCGCGCCGCCGCGGCCGTCCGGCGTCGCCAGCACGCCGCAGCCGACGCCGCAGTACGGGCACGTGGTCTTGGTGGCACGCAGAGCGGGATCGACGACGTTCATCACGCCGCCTCGGCGCGGGTGGCCACGGAGCGGCCGAACATGATGTCGCCGCGCATGTCGGCGATGTCAGCGCCGGCGCGGATCAGTTCGAGATACCAAAGTGCATCCTGCGTATCGCCGACCAGCACCGCGCCGGTCAGTTTGCCATTGGCAATCACCAGCTTTTTGTAGGTGCCGCGCCTGATGTCGTTGAGCACGAGGGCCTCGGTGCCCTCCGCTCCGATGAAGTCGCCGGCCGAGAACACGCTGACGCCCGATACTTTCAGGTTCGTCGCCAGCACGCTGCCGCCATAAGCCGCCTCATGGCCGGCGAGATGCCGCGCCAGCACCTTGGCCTGTTCATAGGCCGGCTCGACGAGCCCGTAGCAGGTGCCGCGATGCTCGGCGCATTCGCCGAGCGCAAAGATGCCATCGGTGCCCGTCACCATCTGGTCATTGACGACGATGCCGCGATTGACGGGAATGCCGGCTTCCCTGGCCAGCGAAATATTGGGACGGATGCCAGCCGCGAAAATCACCGCGTCGGCGTCGAGCCTGCGCCCATCCGCGAGCTCGACGCTTTCGACCTGCGTCTCGCCATGGATCCTTGCCGTGTTGGCGTTGAGAAGGACCGTGACGCCCTTGCGCTCCACCAGCGTCTTCAGCAAAGCTCCCGCATGGGCATCGAGCTGCCGCTCCATCAGGCGATCCATCAGATGGATCAGCGTGACCGAGGAGCCGGCCTTGGCAAGTCCATAGGCGGCCTCGAGCCCGAGCAGGCCGCCGCCGACCACCACGACGCGCTTCTTCCGTGCGGCGAGTTCGATCAGCATGTCGACGTCGCGGCTGTCGCGAAACGTGTGCACGCCATCGAGATCGCCGCCGGGCACGGGAAGCCGCAGCGCATTCGAACCGGTCGCCAGGACGAGCTTGGAGAACGAGATGACCTTGCCGTTGGCCATCGTCACTTCGCGCGCGGCCATATCGATCGCAGTGGCCCGTGAGCCGTATTTCAGCGTCACGCCGCGGTCGCGCCACCACGCAGCCGGCTTCAGCTCGATCTCCTGCGAGGTCGCCTCGCCGGCCAACACCGACGACAGCAGAACGCGGTTGTAGGCGAGCCGCGGCTCGTCGCCGATCACGGCGATGGCGTAGCGGCCCAGCGCGCATCTGGCGAGTTCGTCGACCAGCCTTGCTGCCGCCATGCCGTTGCCGATGATAACCAGCGGTTCGCTCACAGCAGCTCCTTACTCGGCCGCCTGGGCGCCGTGGGCCTCGAAGATCATGTAGCCGGACAGCGTGCCATAGGCAGTCGTCCAGGCCTCGGCGACATCGGGCGTCCACGCCGCACCGAGCCCCTTCTCCAGGGTCCACAACAGCGCGCTGCCGACGAGCATGTAGTGTTCGTCCTTCACGCCGTAGCTCACGTGCTTCTTGGCCAGCGCGCTGGCGGCCGGCAGAACGGTCTCGAGCCGACTGAGGCCAGTGACGACGACGCCGAGCGTCGCCATCAGCTTGCGGCGCTGCTCGGCCATGTCTGCTTCGTGAAACATCGGCTTCACCTCGGGCGCGATCTCGAACAGCCGGTCATAGAACAGCACCGCCGCCTGGTCGGCGATCGGCGCGACATTGGCGAAGCTGTCCTGAACAAGCGCAATTTTCTCGGGTGTCATTGCAAGTCTCCGTTGAGTTTTCGGGAAAACTGTTGGTCATCCCGTTGGAGCATTGGTTCAGCAGATGCGCGCCAGTTCACGCGGCCTCGACGAAGCGATGCCGCTCGTAGAGGAATTCGAGCACGCGCTTGCGGCACTTCAGGTAGACGGGGTCCGTGGCCAGGTCGAGCCGCTTGCGCGGACGCGCGAGGGGGACGTCGAGCACTTCGCCAATGGTGGCACTGGGACCGTTGGTCATCATCACGATGCGGTCCGACAGCAGCACGGCCTCGTCGACGTCATGGGTTATCATGACGATGGTGTTGCCGAGCTTCTGATGCAGTGCCATCACCGAATCCTGCAGATGCGCGCGGGTCAGCGCGTCCAGCGCGCCGAACGGCTCGTCGAGCAGCAGCACCTTCGGCTCCATCGCAAGCGCGCGCGCAATGCCAACGCGCTGCTTCATGCCGCCGGAGATTTCGGACGGGCGCTTGTCCTTGGCGTGGGTCATCTGCACGAGGTTCAGATTGTGCATGATCCAGGCCTCGCGCTCGGCTTTGGTCTTCGACTTCGCGAACACCTTGTCGACGCCGAGCTGGACGTTCTGGTAGACGGTGAGCCACGGCAGCAGGCTGTGGTTCTGGAACACGACAGCGCGATCCGGGCCGGGCGAATTGACCTCGCGGTCCTCCAGCAGCACGCAGCCCACCGTCGCGGTGGTCAGGCCGGCGATGATGTTGAGCATCGTCGACTTGCCGCAGCCGGAATGACCGATGATCGAGACGTACTCGCCCTTGGCGATGTTGAGGCTGATGTCCTTCAGCACCTCGGTGGAGGCAGCGCCGCGGGTGAACACCTTGTCGATGTGATCGAGCTTGAGATACGGCTTCATGTCATGATCCCTATTGTGCCGAGGTGCCGTGGGTGACGAGGTGCCCGAGACCGGCAATGGCGCGGTCGAGCACGAAGCCGATGATGCCGACATAGAACAGCGCCAGGATGATCTCGCTGATATGGCTGGAATTCCAGGCGTCCCAGATGAAGAAGCCGATGCCGACGCCGCCGATCAGCATCTCCGCGGCAATGATGGCGAGCCAGGACAGGCCGATGCCGATACGCAGGCCGGTGAAGATGTAGGGCGCGGCCGAGGGGATCATCACCTTCCAGAAGAATTCCAGCGGGTTGAGCTGCACCACCGCGGCGACGTTGCGGTAGTCCTGCGGGATATTGCGGATGCCGACCGCGGTGTTGATGATGATCGGCCAGATCGAGGTGATGAAGATCACGAAGATCGCCGAGGGCTGGCCGTCGCGGAACGCGGCGAGCGCCAGCGGCAGCCAGGCCAATGGCGGGATCGTTCGCAGCACCTGGAAGATCGGATCGAGGCCGCGCATCGCCCAGACCGACTGGCCGACCAGCGTGCCGAGCGCGACGCCGGCGACCGCAGCCAGCGAGTAGCCGAGAAACACCCGCTGCAGGCTGGCGGAGAGATGCCAGAACAGTCCCTTGTCGATGCCGCCGTGATCGAAGAACGGATCGAAGATCAGCTCCTTGGTATCCTTGAAGACCTTGGAGGGCGGCGGCAGGGTCGAGCCTGCACGCCGACACACCAGCTCCCAGAACACCATCAGCAGCGCGAAGACGATCAGCGGCGGGATCACGCGGACCGCGGTCGCCTTCGCCGCCTTGGCGTATTTGTCGAGGCGCGGGGCGCGCTTCGGAGACAGTGCGACGACCGCCGCCGGCGGATTGGCCAGCACCGTCGCGGGTTCGGTCTTGATGGCTTGCACATTCATCGCAATGTCTCCGTGATCAGATCATCGTCCCGCGCCAGATCTTCAGCTCAACGCCTCAGACCTCGACGCGCTTGATGGCGAGCGACTTCAGGTAGGCGGCGGGATTTTCCGGGTCGAAGACCTTGCCGTCGAAGAAAGTCTCCTTGCCGCGCGATTTCGACTCCGGAATCTCGGCTGCCGCAACGCCGAGCGCCTTGGCGGCGTCGCGCCAGATGTCCTCCCGGTTGACCTTGCCGATCAGCGCCTTGGAATCGAAGCCGGCGTCATACTTGCCCCAGCGGATGTCCTCGGTCATGAACCAGAGGTCGTGACTCTGGAACGGATAGGAGGCAAAGTCCTTCCAGTACTTCATGATGTGCGGGCTGTTTTCGACCACCTTGCCGGTGCCGTAGTCGAACTTGCCGCGGGCGCGATCGAGGATGTCCTCGACCGGGCAGTTGATCCACTGCCGCTTGCCCATGATGGTGGCAAGCTCTTCCTTGTTTTCCATCTTGTCGGACCACTGCTGGGCTTCCATCACCGCCATGGTGATGGCCCTTGCAGCCATCGGGTACTTGTCGACCCAGGCCGCGCGCATGCCGAGCGACTTCTCCGGATGCTTGTTCCAGATCTCGCCGGTGTTCACCGCGGTGTAGCCGATCTGCTGGTGCACGAGTTGCCCGTTCCACGGTTCGCCGACGCAGAAGCAATCCATGGTGCCAACCTTCATGTTGGCAACCATCTGCGGCGGAGGCACCACGATGGTTTCGATGTCCTTGTCGGGATCGATGCCGCCGGCAGCGAGCCAGTAGCGCAGCCACAGGTCATGGGTGCCGCCCGGGAAGGTCATCGCGGCCTTGATCGACTTGCCGTCGGCCTTCTTCTTGTCGAGCGCCGCCTTGAACGGCTTGGCGTCGAGGCCGACCTTGAGATCGGCATATTCCTTGGAGACCGAGATGCACTGCGCATCGAGATTGAGCCGCGCCAGGATGTACATCGGCGTCGGCTGGTTGTTCTGCGTCACCTTGCCAGCGGAGATCAAATAGGGCATCGGCGTCAGGATATGCGCGCCATCGATGCCGTTGCCTTCGGAGCCGAGCACCAGATTGTCGCGCGTGGTGCCCCAGGACGCCTGCTTGAGCACTTCGACGTCGGGCATGCCGTGCTTGGCAAAGAAGCCCTTGTCCTTGGCGACGAACAGCGGACCGGCATCGCTGAGCGCAATGAAGCCGAGCTTGGCGCCCTTGACCTCGGGACCTGCGCCCTGCGCGAAGGCACCGGCAGGCAAGTTCAGCTTGGCGGCCGCGAGCAGCGCCCCGGTTCCGGCGCCGGCCTTGAGAAGCTGGCGGCGGCTCAGATGGCGGCGGGGCGTCTGGGTCTCTGGCTTCGTCATGTCTGCGGTCGTCCTTTCAAGCCTGGTGCGGCCTGCATCGCCACCCCCGCCCCCTTCGTCGCGACACACCTCGGAACGCGGAGGTGAACGGACACAGCGACGCGTCTGGGGGAGCCCCATGATGGCAGTGCAATGCGGGTGATTGATTTGACGGCTTCAATGGCGTCACCAAGAACTATTCAAGGTTTGTGCCAAGCGCGAGGGCGGCCAGATTTTGAGGAGTTACAGTGAGTTAGAATTTTTCCGCCGATACCGTGGGGTGGAGGCGGCGCATCGAAAAGCTGCGCCGCGCTTATTTATTGTGCGCTGCACTCGAAATAAGCAGCCTGGTTGGCGGTGCTGTTCTAAGCTGTCGGATGGGCCGCCATGGCTGCGCGAAAGTGCTAGCTATCGCTCCGGATACAGCATGATCGGACCGGGCAATGGCCAGAATTCAGGTGAAGACGGCACAGGTTTCGGCCGAGTTCCGCGCTGCCGCAACGGCGCTGAAAGCGGCTATCGTGGTCGCCGCCGCGGCAATCCTGTCGCAGGACAAGGCCGACCTCGATGCCAACGCGGCCGCCGCGGTGAATCACCTCGATGCGTTTCACGGCAAGCTCGACGCACTACACGACCGACTATTGCAGGACAGCGGCAACGCCGCCGCGCTGGCCATCATCTCGAGCGCAGGCACGGCCGAAGTCGACATCCAGGCGGTGGCCGCCCGGATAGCCACCGTCGATGAGTTAATCGAGCGCACCAAGGCTGCGCTGTTCACCGTCGTCGGCAGCGCGGAGCGCAACGGCATCGACGTCTTCGCCGAGTGTGTCGGCGCGCTCGGCCGCGCCTTCCAGGACACGGCGCTTGCCGCTGGCGGCCTGGCGATCACGGCAACGCCGTTCCAGTTCGACCAGTTCTTTCTGGAGACGATGCACGACCTCGGGCAGCGTGACTGGAGCGCGGCGGCGACGAACCCGCGTTAACCCGCCCTGCCCTCACGCCTCTTCCGTAGCCTTCTCCGGCATCATCGGCTGCGGCACGGTGCCGGTGCCGGGCTTCATGCGGAATTCGTAGGTCATCAGGTGCCACGCCCCGCCCGACGGCTTGCCGTCGGGCATCAGCGCATCGGTGCGATGCTCGATGGTGGCGATCAACTCATCTTTGACGCCGAACACCACGTCGGAATCCAGATACTTGTCGCCGCCCATGAAGACATGGGTAACCAGCGGCTCGTAGCCAGGCGCGTCAACCAGGAAATGCACGTGCGCCGGCCGCATCGGGTGGCGGCCGGTCTGCAGGACCATGCTCCCGACCGGTCCGTCGGTCGGGATCGGATAGCTGCACGGCAGAATGGTGCGGAAGTAGAACTGGCCGTCGGCGCCGGTGACGAAACGGGCGCGCGAGGAAGGGCCCTCAATGGCGTAGCCGGGCTTCTGCGAATCGTAGAAGCCGCCGTCATCGGCATGCCAGACGTCGATATGCACGCCGGCCAGTGGCTTGCCGGCAAGATCGGTGACGCGGCTCTGCACGAACATGCGGTCGCCGTCCAGGGTCGGCGAGATATCGGCGCCATGCGGCATCGGTTTGTGCTCGCCGACATAGAACGGCCCGAGCACCGTGGTCTCGGTGGCGCCGTCGCGCTCGCGATGGTTGACCGCATCCACCAGCATGGAGACCCCGAGCACGTCGGACAGCAGGATGAACTCCTGCCGGATCGGGCTGCACTTCTGGCCGGTGCGGGTCAGGAAATCGATGGCATATTCCCATTCGGCGAAGGTCAGGTCGGTCTTGCGGACGTAGTCGTGCAAGGATTTGACCAATTCCTGCAGGAGGAATTTGGCGCGCGGGTCCGGCGTTTTCTCGAAACTCTCGATGACGGCCGCAGTCAGTTCGGTGTCGTTGAATTGCGTCATGTCCCGTCCCTTGCGCCGAATTTCTTGTTAGGGGCCCAGGATACACGAAACCTGGCGGCGGAGTCACATCGCACCTGCGCAAATCCGATCTGGACAGTGCCCGCGCCGGAGCCATAAACACGGTAGTCTCGTCCATGTGGAGTGATGCCGCGATGCAGTCCCCGAGTCCGAAACCGTCCGCTGCCGCAGAGGCCGGGATGTCCGCCACGGCCCTCACCCGCGTCGAGGACCACCTGAAGCGGCGCTACCTCGACGCCGGCCGGTTTCCCGGCACGCAGCTGCTGGTCTGGCGCCGCGGCCAGCTGGTGCACAGCGCCGTGCAGGGCTTCGCCGACCTCGAGCGCAAAGCGCCGGTGAAGGACGACACCATCTTCCGCATCTATTCCATGACCAAGCCGATCACCTCGGTGGCCTTCATGATGCTGGTGGAGGAAGGCCGCGTCGCGCTCGACGAACCCGTGCACAAGTACATTCCCGCATGGAAGGACATTGGCGTGTTCCAGGCCGGCATGGCGCCGCTGTTCGCGACCCGGCCGCCGGCGCGGCCGATGCTGGTCATCGACCTGCTGCGCCACACTTCCGGCCTGACCTACGGTTTCCAGAACCGCACCAATGTCGACGCCGCCTATCGCGAAAAGAAGATCGGCGAGATCGAGAAGGCCGGCACGCTGCAGTCGATGATCGATGACCTGGCAAAGATCCCGCTGGAATTCTCGCCCGGCGATGCCTGGAACTACTCGGTCGCCACCGACGTGCTCGGCCATCTCATCGAAGTGATCGCCGGCCAGCCGTTCGAACAGTTTCTCAAGAAGCGCATCTTCGATCCGCTGGGCATGACCGACACCGACTTCCACGTGCCGGCCGCCAAGGCGCATCGCCTCGCCGCCTGCTATGCGGCCGATGGCAAGGGCGGCATGATCCTGCAGGACGATCCGACGACGAGCTCGTTCCTGACGCCGCCGTCACTGATTTCCGGCGGCGGCGGCCTGTGCTCCACCGCGGCGGACTATCTCATCTTCTGCCGTGCTTTGCTCAATTCATGCGAACTCGGCGGCGTCCGCCTGCTCGGCCCGAAGACGCTGGCGCTGATGACCAGCAATCACTTGCCGGGCGGCCGAGACCTCACCGAGATGTCGAAATCGCTGTTCTCCGAGGCCACCTATGCCGGTGTTGGCTTCGGCCTCGGCTTCTCGGTGACGATGAAGCCGGCACTCACCATGATTGCGGGCAGCGCCGGGGAATATGCCTGGGGAGGTGCCGCGACGACATCGTTCTGGATCGATCCGGCGGAAGACCTGATTGTCGTCTTCATGACGCAGGTGCTGCCGTCCAGCGCCTATCCGGTCCGGCGCGAGCTGCGCACCATGATCTATGCGGCGATCACCGACGGCAATCGGTAGCTGCCGCATGCCGTTCAGGAACTGAGATCGCCCGACACTTTCCACAGTTCGGATGGCTCCACTGGCTCGGGCTCGATGGCATCGCACAACGCCTTCAGCTCGGCGTCGCCGATGTGATGCAGCCGCAGCCGCAGTTGCAGGATGGTCATGGCGACAAGTTGCAGGGTTTCGCGCTCCCCCGATTCAGCGAGAATGTCCTGGCACTCCTCCAGCCTGGCCATGACCGAGCGCAGACGCGTGTCCGTATCAACCACCGGTCTTGTTCCCTTGCCCGAGCTTGCGAGGTAGAGTTGAGGCGATCCAGTCGGTTGTTTCATAGACCTCTCCATACAGACCGCATATTTTGGACACGGCGCGGTGAACCTCGTCGGCGGGCACATCGTCGAGCGCATGGCTCGCCGATGCGTCGTGCAGAAACGTCACCTTGTGCCTGCGGTGATAGGCATCGACCAGCGTCGACAGGCAGGCGGATTCTCCGGCGAAGCCAGCCAGCACGAAGCCGCCGGGACTCTGGCTCATCATGGCGGTGAACGACTCGCTGGAATAGCAGGACGGACTGCTGCGCTCAAAGATCATCTCGTTGCGCTGCGGTTCGAAGCCATCGATCCAGCGACCGAATGGCGACGCCCGGTTGAAGAAGGCGGACTCCCCGAGCGAACGCATGAAGGCCACCGGCAGCCCGACCCTTCGACAATGCAGAAGGACGCGCTGGCAGTTCGCGAGCGCCAGATCGATATCGGGGATCGCCAGCATGCGCGGCGCGGCGAGATATTCCTGCTGCATGTCGACGAGCACCACCGTGGGCACGCTGGCCGAGTTCGCAAAGACCCTGAGGCTGACGACGGAGGTCACGCGGCGCCCCTGTCGATCGAGGGACGGGTCACCGGCCGCGTCCGCGATTTGTCCAGGACACCAGGCCGGTGCCACTGCCCCTCCGGCCGGATGATCAGATAAGGATCGACGCCGATGGTGATGGCGTTGGGACGCCGCTCGGTGATCATCTGCATCTCGACATAGTCGAAGTCGGAGAACACCAATTCCTGTCCGCCCTCGAAAGTCCTGAATCCGAACTGCGACCAGAACTTCACCAAGCGCTTCTGGGCGTGCCCGTACAGCCGCTGATAGCCCTTGGCATGGCACAGTTCGATGGCCGCCTCGACCAGATGCGGCGAGATCCGCAGCTTGCGGAATTCCTTGCGCACCGCGAGACGCTCGATCTTGGCGAAGTCGGCGAAATAGCGAATCCGCAGGCAGCCCACCGGCTCGTTGCCGACATAGGCCAGCAGATGCGTCGAGCTGAAGTCGTTGCCGTCGAATTCCTCGAGATAGGGACATTCCTGCTCGGCGATGTAGACCGCGCTGCGGATCGCGATCACCCGCATCATGTCTTCCATCGAGCGGGCGACCGTCACCGAGACCGCCTTGCCCGGACGGCCGTGGCCATAGCGATCGTAGAGCGGCGCGTCGGCCGGCACGCCCGACCTCGGCAGGCTGTGCAGGCCGGGATGGCTGAGGTTTTCGAACACCGCGCCGGGACGGAATCCCATGGTCTCGAGCAGCCGCTTGCCGTCCTGCGTCACCGCGCGCGCATAAAGGTCGGCATCCTTGGTGAGAGGCGTGAACATCTTCTCGAACGCTAACGGAATACCACCAACCAGGTTGTTGCGCGCCCACATCGCCCATAAATAAATACCGGCAGGGCGTTCGTTCTGCGGGCACAGAAAAGCGAGGTCGGGATCGCTCGCGTCGAAGGTGCCTGCGACCAGCCGCCGTAATCCGTCGGCATTCAACATCAGAAAGCCGATGAAGCCCTCCGCCCTGGCGGCTTCGGACCGCTTGCCGCGCCGGGCGATGGCCCACACCGAATCCGGATTGTGCGCCATGACGCGGAGCACCGCCGCTTGCGAGGCCAGCCCCGGGAGATCGCTCTCGGCGCGCTCCATCAATGGACCGATGTCGCCGGGCGACATTGTGAAGACCACGATATCCCTGGCGAAGTCCCCGAGATTGTCGGCGGGTAACGGATGTTTCGCGGGGTGAACGACCGGCGGATAGGTCGGCGTCGCGCGGATCGGCGTCGGGGCATGCGCGGTCATGGGGATCCATCCAAAGTTGTGAACTTTTCCTTAATCTGGCAAGACTAGGGCGCAGGAGGATCGGTGTATGCGTCAGTTGGCGGACAGGGGCGTTCCTCAGGAAGAACACCTCGGCGGCGGCCTCCATCGGCTGGGCGACTGGGATTCGGCCAGGATCTTCCTAGAGGTCGTGCGATGCGGCAGCTTCCGCTCGGCCGCGGAGCGACTTGGGCAGTCGATCAATCTGGTGCGCCGGCGCATCGACGATTTCGAGCGGCAGATCGGCGCAACGCTGTTTACGCGCGATGTCCACGGCACCCGGTTGACCGATGAAGGCACGCTGGTCGTTTCAGCCGTCGAGCGAATGGAGTCCGCCTCGTTCGATCTGCTGCGGGCACGCAACTCCGTCACGCAGACATTGTCGGGCGAGGTGCGGGTCGCCATCACCGAAGGGCTGGGAACGTTCTGGCTGGCGCCACGCCTGGTGGAGTTTCAACAATCGTTTCCCAATATTCTCGTTGACCTACATTGCGCCATGAAGTCGGCCGATGTTCAGCGCCATGAGGCCGACGTCGCCATCCAGCTGTCGCGGCCGACCACGCTGGACGTCAAGGTGGTCAAGCTCGGACGACTCCATGTGATGTTTTTCGCGAGTTCGAAGTATCTCGAAACGTTTGGTACTCCGAAGACTTATCAGGAGTTGATCAAGCACCGGATCGTCATGCAGTTCGCCGACCAGACCGCAGCCAAGGAAATCTTCGACAGCTGGTTTCCGGGGGTGCCGCAACAAGATTTGCTGGTAATGCGTACCAATGTGAGCAGCGCAAATTATTGGGCCGTTGCAAAAGGAGCGGGAATAGGATTGCTGCCGTCATACGCCTTTGCGCTCGGTGGGAAGATCGTCCCGCTCGAGCTTGATTTGTGCCGGCCGTTTGATATCTGGTTATCATACCACCCGGACAGCAGCCGAATACCACGAATCCGCCGCATGATCGACTGGATTATCGAGTCCTTTAACCCCGTTCGATTTCCCTGGTTTCGAGACGAATTCATTCATCCCAATGACCTCGGGTCCGTATATAAAGGGGATAATTTGATAAACCAATTCGAAGGCTTCCGAGCCGACTGGCTTTAATCAAAAAGAACAATAACACTATCCGAATCAACCAACTGAGTGGTGACGAATGAAGCAGCGTAGCGCCGGCAAACCCGACATCGAGATGGGCAAGAGAATCCGTCTCCGTCGCGTTGAGCAGAAGATCTCGCAGGCGGACCTGGGCGAGCAGCTGGGTGTGAGTTTCCAGCAGGTCCAGAAGTACGAAAAGGGCGTCAATCGTGTGGGCGCCGCTCGCCTGCAGCAGATTGCAACCGCACTCGATGTGCCGGTCACCTTCTTCTACGATGGCGACGGCAAGACCCGCGAAGTCGAGAGCCTGCTGTTTCTCGACAGCGCTTTCAGTCTCCGGCTGCTGCGCGCCTATAGCCGGATCAAGAGCCAAGCCGTCCAGCGCCAAATGGTCGGCCTGATGGAAGCGATTGCCGACGAAGACAAGTAGGCGCCCGCTGAAGCCGACGAGGCGCCCCGGCGCCTGAATGGCTGACGGAATTTCTCATCCAATGAGAAAAAGCCCGCGCGGTCCGGCGCGGGCTTTTGCGCGTCTGCATGGTCCCGGGCGATACGGTCATCCTGCTCGGGGGCGCAAAGGCCAGATCTTCATCCTCCCTTTGAGGGGAAAATGAAGAAGATCGCGCGTGCTGGCGTCTACGGCGTCAGCACCGCGCGGCCAACCAGCCGGCCGTGCTTGAGGTCGTTCAGCGCGTCGTTGGCCTTGGCCAACGGCATCGGGGTGACCGGGATCGGTGCGATCTTCTTGGTCCGCACCAGGTCGAGCAGCTCCCGGGTCTCGCCGAGATTGCCGACATAGCTGCCCTGGATGGTGATCGCCTTGATCGGGATCAGCGGCAAGGCGAAGGTGGCGCCGCCGCCAAACAGGCCGACGATCACCAGCTTGCCGCCCTTGGACAGGCAGTCGAAGCCGAGCTGCGTGGTCGCCGCGTTGCCGACCAGATCAATCACCGACATGATCGGGCCGCCGGCCTTCTTCGCCAGTTGCTCCAGCGCATCGGGCGCCGCGCCATCCACTGAACCGAGCGCGCCGGCCTGCTCCGCAGCCGCGCGCTTGCGGGCATCGATGTCGACGACGACGGCGCCCTTGCCGCCCATGGCCTTCAGCAGCGACAGCGCCATCAGGCCGAGACCCCCGGCGCCGATGATCACGATGGTGTTGCCGAGATCGGACTCGACCTTCTTCAGCGCGCTGAAGGTGGTAACGCCCGAACAGGCGTAAGGCGCCGCCGTGACGGGATCGAGGCCCTTGAGGTCGAGCAGATAGCGCGGATGCGGCACGATCATGTGGTCGGCATAGCCGCCGTCGCAATGCACGCCGAGCGAATACGGCTTCAGGCACATGTTCTCCTCGCCCTTGAGGCAGACAGCGCACTTGCCGCAGCCGAGCCAGGGATAGACCAGTGCGATGTCGCCGGCCTTCAGCGCGTGCTTGTCGGCCTCGGTCACGTCGGGACCGAACGCCAACACCTCGCCGACCGTCTCATGGCCCATGGTGCGCGGCAGCGATACGCCGCGCTCCTTCAGCGACAGCGGCTTGCGGCCGTGGCCGAGATCGTAGCCGCCTTCCCAGATGTGCAGATCGCTGTGGCAGACGCCGGCGGCCTTCACTTTGATCAGCACCTGCGTGCCGGTCGGCTGCACGATGGGCCCGTCGACTTCCTGCAGCGGCGCGTTGAAATCGGTGACCTTGTAGCTCTTCATGGTGTGTTCTCCCGTTCTTGTTTTTTGCTTATTGTTGTCGTCGTCTTGCGGGATGGGTTTGCGAACAGCTTAACCCATCCCGCGGATCTTCAGGCCCGCGCAGACGCGCTCCGAATGGCTTCCCACACTTTCAGCGGCGACAGCGGCGTGTTGAGCTGGGTGATGCCAAGTCCGCTCAGCGCATCCAGCACGCCATTGGTGATGCAGGGCGGCCCACCGATGGCCCCGGATTCGCCGCAGCCCTTGGCGCCGAGCGGATTGGTGACGCAGGGCGCCGAGCCGTCCAGCGTCACCGCGATCGGCGGCACGTCGGCCGCGCGCGGGATGCAGTAGTCCTGATAGCTGGCGGTCAGCAGCTGTCCCTCGGCATCGTAGTGCACGCCTTCATACAGCGCCTGGCCGATGCCCTGCACCACGCCGCCGTGCACCTGGCCGGTGACCAGCATCGGATTCACCGCGACGCCGACATCGTCGACCGTGGTGTATTTCACCACATTGGTGATGCCGGTCTCGGGATCGATCTCGACCTCGCAGATATGGGTGCCGTTCGGCCAGGTCGGACCGTCGGCTTCGCCGGTGGATTCGACGCTGAGCCGGGCGCCCTTCTCGGCCCTGGCGATCTCGAACAACCCGACCCGCTTGTCGGTGCCGACCACGGTGAGGAAGCCGCCGGCATATTCGATGTCCTCGACCGAGGCTTCCAGCATGTTGGCGGCCTTCTCGCGCGCCTTGGCGATCAGGTCGACCGCGGATACCACCGCTGCGGTGCCGCCGACGAACAGCGAGCGCGAGCCGACGCTGCCCATGCCGGTGACGACGTCGGTGTCGCCCTGGATCACATCGATCTTGTCAATGCCGATGCCGAGCGATTCTGCGACCATCTGCGAATAGGTGGTCGCCAGTCCCTGCCCCATCGCCTGGGTGCCGGAATGCAGGATGACGCGGCCCTCGGCCGTGGCGTGCAGGGTCACGGTCTCCTTGGTGCCGGGACCGCCGGTCCATTCGATATAGCTGGTCAGGCCGCGGCCATAGAGCAGGCCCTTCTTCTTCGCCGCCTTCTTGCGCGCGGCAAAGCCGTCCCAGTCGGACAGTTCGCAGGCGCGGTCCAGCATGCGCGCGAAGGCGCCGCTGTCATAGGTCTGGCCGACGGCGTTCTTGTAGGGCAGTTGGGTCGGCTTGATGTAGTTCACCTTGCGGATCGCGCGCGGATCCATGCCGATCTGGCGCGCTGCGGCATCCATCAGCCGCTCCATGATGAACACGGCTTCGGGGCGTCCGGCGCCGCGATAGGCACCGACCGGCGCGGTATGCGTCATCACGGCCTTGATGTCATAGTGAACCAGTTGCACGTCATAGACGCTGGTCTGCACGAACGGCCCGAGCACCAGCGGAATCACCACGGCGGTGCCGGACAGATAGGCGCCGGTGCCGCCCAGCGAGCGCACGCGATAGGCCTGCACGCGACCTTTGGCATCGAGCGCGATCTCGGCGGTCGAGGTCAGGTCGCGGCCATGGGTGCCGCCGACGAAATCGTCGGTGCGATCGCCGCGCCAGCGGATCTTGCGGTTCAGCGTCACCGCAGCCCATGCGACGATGCCGTCCTCGGGATACAGGCTGGTCTTCTGGCCGAAGCCGCCGCCGATGTCGCTGACAACAACGCGGATGCTGTCCTTCGGCCGCTTCAAAATGGCGTCGGCGAGGATGTCGCGAGTCGATGCCGGCGTCTGCGACTGCACGTAAAGCGTCAGCCGTCCCGACTTCTTGTCGACCTCGGCGATGGTGCTGCGCGGCTCCATCGCAGAGGGGATCAGGCGCTGGCTGGTGATATCGAGCGACACCACGTGCTTGGCACTGGCGAAGGCCTGCTCGACCTTGGCCGCGTCGCCATAGCTCATGACCGCTGCGACATTGTCCGGCGCGGCCGGCCAGACCACGGGCGCGCCGGGTGCAATGGCAGCTGCCGGATCGACCGCCGCGGGCATCACCTCGTAGTCGACGATCACGGCCTCGGCAGCGAGTTGTGCCAGGGCCTTGGAGGTCGCGACAACCGCGGCCACCGGCTCGCCGGCGAAGCGCACCACCTCGTGCGCCAGCAGCCGGCGCGGCGGGAAGGTCATGGCCGAGCCGTCGGCGCGCTTGAAAACCTGCAGGGTCGGCAGCGTACCGACATCGGCCGCGACCAGATCGGCCCCGGTATAGATCGCCGCGACGCCCGGCATGGCCTTGGCCGCCGCGGCGTCGATGGCCGTGATCCTGGCGTGGGCGTGGGGCGAGCGCAGCACATACAGCCACAGCGCGCCATCTTCCGGCTTGTCGTCGATGAAGTGGCCCAGCCCGGTGAGCAAACGCTGGTCTTCGAGACGCTTGACGGGGAGACCCGCACCGAAGCGCATGTTGCCGGGCAGAATATTCATCAGGTCGTCCTTCAATTACGCAGGCGTTGGCTGGTTCTAGCCGAAAAGCGGCACTCCAGCCAACAGTCCGTGGCGACAGCGCGGCATGCGACATTTGCAGATGGCGAGGTGAGAGAATTGTGCCATGCCGCGGAAAATGGGTCAGTCGATGTCGCGCAACACGGCTTCGATGACCTTGCGCTCATCGGCGGTCAGCGCCGCCTGCGGCGCGATGGGGTCCCCGACCGCGTAGCCCTGGATCGACAGGCCGGCCTTGATGCAGGCCGCGAGGTTGTAGCGGGCAAAGGCCTCATTGAGCCGCCACAGCCGGCGCTGCAGCGCCATCGCCTCGTCCCAGCGACCGGCCTTGCAGAGATCGTAAAGCGCCACGCTCTGGCGCGGCGCGACGCAGGCGGGACCCGCCATCCAGCCGGCGCCGCCGATCAGCATCACCGCCGCCGGAATATGTGCCGATGCCGAGAACACCTGCAGCTTGTCGCCGCAGCGATTCATGATCGACAGCAACCGCCCGGTGTTGGTGGAGGCGTCCTTGATGTACTGGATGCGCGGATGTTCGGCGAGCCGCGCGACGACCTCGAGCGTGAGGTCGGAGCGCTGGAATTGAGGATTGGTGTAGATCACCACCGGAATATCCACGGCGTCGGCGATCGCCCGAAAATAGGATTCGATCTGGGCATCCTTGAGCGGAAAATACGCTTCCAGGATGGCCAGGATGCCGTCGGCGCCCCGCTTCTGGTAGCATTTCGCCTGGGCCACCGCATCCGCCGTCGACGTCGAGGCGACGCCGGCAACCACCGGCACGCGGCCCGCAGTCGCTTCGACGGTGGTCTGCACCACGATCTTGCGCTGCTCGCGGTTGAGATAGGCGAACTCGCCGGTGGAGCCGAGAGGCGTCAGGCCGTGCACACCTGATTTGATCAGATCATCGCACAGCCGCGCGAGCACGTCGGTGCGGATATGACCGGCCGCGTCGATCGGCGAAACCAGATAGGGAAACACACCATGAAAGTCGCCGGTCATCATGACGTCTTCCCCGCCGCAACGCCGTCAACCTTCGGCTTGAAATTTTCAATGGTCCGCAGCAGCACGCGGGCGCCGGCATCGGCATCCGCCGTCTCGACATGCTCGGCCGGATTGTGGCTGATGCCGCCGCGGCAGCGCACGAACAGCATGGCAACATCGGCGATGTCGATCATCGCCATGCCGTCGTGGCCGGCGCCGCTCGGCAGTTCGAACACGCGATAGCCCTCGGCGGCGACCGCGTCGGCAACCTGCTGCTGCAGCCACGGCGCGCAGGGCACGGTACGGTTCTCGTGGGTGACGTTGATCTCCAGCGACAGGTTGCGCCGTTTCGCGATCTCCTCGATGTGGCGGACGATGTCGGTGACCGCCAGCTTGCGATAGGAATCCCTGGCCGTGCGGATGTCGATGGTGAACGACACCATGCCGGGAATCACGTTGGTGGCGCCGGGCATGGCGTTGATGTAGCCGACCGTGCCCACAAGGCCATCGCGATCGCTGCTGCAGAACTCCTCGATGGCGACGATGCATTCGGCGGCGCCGGCCAGCGCGTCGCGGCGCAGCGCCATCGGCACCGTGCCGGCATGGCCGG
>DATCUS010000071.1:0-8588 GCA_036561845.1 Tardiphaga sp.
GGCTTCGGCGCAGCCGCGGGCTTGGCTTCCGCCGCCTTTGGCGCGGCCGGACTAGCCGTCGGCGTTGCCGCGGCGTCGGATGCGCATTCAGCCTTGCGGAAATCATTCCATTTCTGACCGTTCAGCGTCCCGGCGGTCTGCGCTGCTTTGTATTTCGCCGAACATTCGGACATGGTCAGTGCCTGTGCCGGCACCGCCGCCGCGGCCATCGCCGCTCCCGACAATGCAAGCGCGCAGAGAAGTCTGGCATGGCGTATCATCGTTCTATCTCCCCTTTTTGACGGCCGCGGCCTGTCAAACGGTATCCTAGCGCAGCGCCCCCGGCGGGCAACGCCGCGTCCCAAGCGGCCGGAAAAAATAACGTGATTGTGCCAACGCGAGCAGGGCCTGATTCATTCACCCGCCGTTCAGGTGGCCGGCGCGACGGTCTGCGCCTCTGCAACCCCGAGGTCTTGCCATGATGAGATTCCCATCCCGCGCTGCCGCAACGGCCATCGTCTCGCTGCTGCTGGCCGGTTCGGCCTTTGCTCAGGCACCGGCGCCGACGCCAGCGCCGGTGACAAAATCGGCCCCCGCCGAAAAGATGGCGCCCGCCGAGAAGAAGGCCGAGAAGCCGCGCACCGAGGCCTCGCTGGAATGCTCCAAGCAAGCCGACGCCAAGGGCCTGCATGGCAAGGAGCGCAAGAAATTCCGCTCCGAATGCAAGAAGACCGGCGCTAAGGCGAACTGAAGCGCGAGCGGCGGAGGTCCCAGGGTCTCCGCCGCGCATTGCTGCAATGGCCGCACCGCGATTGTGGGGGGTGCTGCTATTTGCCATAAAGCGGTATGGTCCGCTCCGGGCCTGATCCCAGCCCCGCACCGATGCCCCTCACCCTTCCCACTCGTTCGGACATCTGCAGCGTGCTCGAGACGCTGGCCGCAGGCGCGGCCGGCGGGGCACTGTTCTATCTGGCCGAACTGCCGGGCGGGCTGATCTCCGGCGCGATGATCGCCGTGGCGGCGCTGGGCATCTGCGGCCGTCCGGTCGGACTGCCGCAGCCCATGGCCCACGTCATCCTGATGACGCTCGGCATGTCGCTGGGGTCGATGGTGTCGCCGACCATGGTCAAGAACCTCAGCGCCTATCCGCTGACCATCGGCCTGCTGGCGCTGGCGACGTTCTGCTCCACTTTCGGTAGCAGCCACTATCTGCAGCGCTTCCATGGCTGGGACCGCACCTCGGCGCTGCTGGCCGGCAGCCCCGGGGCGCTGTCGCAGATCGTCATGCTGGCCACCGAGCGCAAGGCCGATGTGGCCGGGATCGCCGTGGTGCAGATTTTCCGGGTCATCATCCTTACCGGCGCCGTGCCGCTGCTGCTCGCCGCCACTGGCATGATGGGCCACGGTCCCCTGCCGTCGCGCGGTGAACCGGCGACGGCGCTGGCGCTCGTCGAACTGGTCGCAGCTGCGGTCGCGGTGTCGCTGCTGATGCGCTGGATCAATTTCCCGGCGAGCTGGATGTTCGGCGCGATGGCCGCGTCATCGGTGCTGCACGGCGCCGGCTGGGTCGAGGGCACGCTGCCGCAATGGGCCTATGTCACGGCGCTGGTCGGTATCGGCACCCTGATCGGGTCGCGCTTCGGCAAGATCCGGCCGCGCACCATCCTCAGCCATGTCAGCGCAGCCATGGGCTCGTTCGCTGTGGCGATTGCGATCTCGGCGGTGTTCGTCATCGCCATCATCCTGACCACCCAAGTCAAGCCTGCCGACGTGGTGGTGGCGTTCGCGCCGGGTGCCATGGACGCCATGCTGGCGCTGGCGCTGACCCTGCACATCGATCCCGTCTTCGTCGGCGCGCATCACCTGTCGCGGTTCATTTACGTGTCGATCGCCACCCCGGGCATCGTCCACCTGTTCGGCAAGGCCCAGGACGACATCGACGACTAGGCTGGACGATCAGGCGCGGCGCAACGTCCCGGCAATGCCCCAGCCGGCGATCGCCGCCATCAGCAGCGAGATCAGCACGTTGTAGCCGGCCAGCGAGAGGCCGAGAAAGCGCCACTGCACCTCGTCGCAGCGGATCACCTTGACGGTGTTGAGGCGCTCCAGCAGGCTGCCGGCACTGCCGAGATTGCCCACCGGGCCGGTGCAGTCGGTCGGCCCCTGCCACCAGCCCCATTCGACGCCCGCATGGTAGGCGCCGAGCCCGGCATTGCCGAGCGCGGCCAGCGCCAGCAGCAACAGGCCGCCGATCAGCACCGCGCGCGGCGCATCCCGGGCGGCGGCGATCGCCACCAGAGCGGCCAGCGGGACCGCGAGATAATAGGCATAGCGCTGCTCAAGGCAGAGCGGACAGGGCACGATGCCGAGCACCAGCTGGAAGAACCATGCGCCGGCCAGAGTCGCCGCGGCGACGATGACAAGGGCGAGCGCGGCCCGCAGCGCCGGGCTGGTTGCAACGGGCACGGCATGGGATGCCGGCCGATTCAAGGTGGTGTCCATCGTGACGCTCCGGTGTCTCAGAGCGTCCTATCCCGCGGCCCGCCCCCTGTCGAGGTAAGCCCGATCACACTTCCGATCACTCCGGGGCGTTTGAGGCCAAACCGCGGGTTGACCCCCACCGGGCGACCGCTATATTCCGCCCGCTTCACGACCCCGCCGCGGCGCCGGTCGCGTTGGCCCCTGTGGCGGAATTGGTAGACGCGCTCGACTCAAAATCGAGTTCCGCAAGGAGTGCTGGTTCGATTCCGGCCAGGGGCACCAATCTGAAAATACAAGCAATAATAATAACTTATATCACTGGTTCGATTCCTGATTTTTTCGCGACGCGTTGAAGAAACACCTAAGAATTCACTGCAGCCGTCCGTTTTGTTGGTATTTTTGTTGGTATCGGGAGATACAAACGCTCACGACGAATTTCGCTATTCCCGAACGAGGGAATTGAGCAAATTGCCTGCAAGAACGATGACGCGAGCGCCAACTCGAACACGTCGACTGCCGCGCCGCCTGACCGAAACATGAATGGGCAGATGATTGCCAACGTTTTCGACGCCGCGTCCTGGCGTCACCGAACCATATGACGTGACGTGCGTCTGCTGACAATCAAGGCCAGACTCACCACAAACCACGGCTAAGACTCGGACAACGCACGCGCACGATCGAGGCGGCTTATTTCGCCGCCGGAACGCGCTTCGGCGCCAAGATGAGATCGGCGGTCGACGAGACCACTGCACAACGCAGTCCGATTGATAGGTTCAAATCGCGGAGGCGCAACCACCGATACCGACACTCGCTGATAGTTCACATTTGAGGGGGGCGGTAATTTTCATGACGCCGAGCCGCAACCAGTGCGCATCCACTAGCGCTGGTGCCGCTACACGATGTTGATGGGGGTGGCACCGCTGCCGCCGTTGTCATATTCGTCGAGCTGGGCAAGATATCCTTCGATCTCTGACGGATCGAGAAAAGCACTGCGAAAGCTATTCTTGGCCATCTGAAGCAGATCATGGTCACTAAAAGCAAGCGCGTCTTGGATGGCGGCATAGTTCTCGTTCACATAGCCTCCGAAATAGGCCGGATCGTCGGAGTTGATGGTCACGCACAGGCCGGCCTCGTGTGACGTTTTCGTCAAGGCTGATCTCTTGCGGGTCGTTCGCGGTATCGACGATACAGCGGATCGGCTCGGTCTTCTTGATCTCCTTGCGCTTCACCCGCAGAAGTTGGGCAAGCCGCCTGCCCTCGCCGATGGTGACGAGATATGAACCGGTTGCGGCACCTTCGGTGTCCAATTCCGGCTCGACGACCAGATTTTGCAAAATGCCCTTCGCGGCGATGCTTGCCGCATAGGCATCGATCGCCGCCTCGCTGTGCAGCGTCTTGCGGGCGTTCTTCGGGGACTTCTTGAGCTTGTTGAGCGGGATGAAAATCTCCGTCCCGCTCTAAATGCAGACGAGAACGTCCACACCGAAAATTCCGCGCGCCGAATGCAGCAACTCCGACAGCGATTGCACGGCATCGCACCGGGAAACACATCCCCAGTTCCGACCAAGCATATGCGCTCTCTTTCGGTGCCGGATTACTTCCCACAGGGTGCGGGAAAACTTCCCGCAAAATTAGATGAATCCTCGCCGAGGCAAGAGACTGCCTTCGCGAAAACGAAAGGCTCCTTCGCGTCAACGCGTTGACTCTACCTTTCTCTTGAGGCTTGCAAGCCCGTCGCGAAAGAAATTCTGCATTGCCGCCATCGCCGCCTCGTCGTCGAGTGTTGCAGGCGGATAATTTCCGGTGTCCCCGCGGTAGAAGCGCCCGATCCATTCGACCTCGCTGCCGTCACCCGCGGCCTTCACCGTCAGCGTGTCGGAATAGAAACTGACCGGGAAAGCCTCGACGTTTTCCTTCGCCAGACGATAACTGTACGACTTCGCTGCCTCGTCATATTCGTCGAGGCTGTCGACCAGTTCGCCGCCGGATTTGAGCGTGAAGGTGCGCATGGCGCCGTTGCCGTTGCCACCTTCACCCGCGCAACTCGCTACGGCCGCGTGCCAGCCGGATAATCCAGCGAAGTCCTTCACCACCTTCCACACCACGTCGGGCGGCGCCTTGATGGCGATCGTCTCTTCGACCTTCTGTGGAGTGGGCCCATGGGCGAAGGCGGTACTGACGAAAGCGAGGAGCAGCGCGGCGCTGAGGGGTAGCAGTCTTGACATCGTGATATCCTTTCACTTCGGTTCGTAACGCGTCGATGACCGCCGGACGGCGGACAGCAGCGGCAGCAGGCCATAGATCACGGCCAGCAAGGCCAGCGCGCCGATGGCCGGGTAGATGCCGATATCGGTTCGCACGACGAGACCGCGTTTGCGCATCGCCTGGTGCACGGCAGCGAGCAAGCCGGCGTCGTCGCCGAGCCGCAGATAGCCAAGTCCTGTGCTATCGGCGAGGTCGCGCAGATGCTGCTCGCGCAGCGACGACAGATGTTCGTCGCCGACCGCGGCCCGGGCGCCGAACGGAGCATTGCGCGCGTTCCAGCCTTCGGCATGTTCGGCGCCTTCCGGAGGCAGGCCATGCCGGTTGTCATGCGGGACGTCCTGTACACGGTAAACACCGATCTCGCGGCCATCGCCGTCGAATTTCGGGATCGGCGATTTGGCGGGGCCGCCGACACCGACGATCAGCCCTTTCACCTCGCCGGCCTTGCCTTCGAAAGGCGGAATGATCGAGTTGCGCAATGGCGGCGCCTCGTGGCCATCGGTGAAGAACAGCGGATCGGCGTCGAGGCTCGATCCGAGTTCGAGCGATGAATACACCCCCTTGGCGATGTAACTGTCGCCCTCCCACGCCATCCGCCAATCGATCTGCCTGATGGCACCGGTGATGGCGTCATAGTTCTCACAGAGAGGCACCGGCTCGAACAGCAGGAAGGCGCGCCGTTCGCTGAACACGCCGAGCCCGAGCCGGGACGAACACGGCAGCAGGCCAGCGAGCCGTTCCAGGCTGCCTTTGGCAGCGGTCAGGCGGCTGAGTGGCCGGGCGGCCTCGCCCATGTCGCGGGTGTTCATGCTGCCGGTGATGTCGATCACCGCGACGATGTCATGGACATCCCGGTGCAGCCCAAGACGCGGCGCCACGGCGGCGACCAGCGCCGCCAGCAGCGCTGCAACAAGCAGCCCCCCCTTGACGTCGCGCCCTGTCAGCTTCATGGCAGCCCCCGCGGCACGCCGGGCAGGTCGCTCCACAGCGGCTTGGCTTTCTCGGACGGCGGCGGCTCGTCGTCCTCCGACACGGAAGCTCGCGGCAGATCGCGGACGAGGCGCTGGGCGACGTCGAGATTGTGCTTGAGGTCCCAGTTCTGCGGCTCGATGTGCAGCGCCTGCCGATAGTTCGCCTTGGCAAGGCCGATCGCCGAAGCCGCCCTGTCGAGATCGCCCTTTTCGATGTAGTCGAAGGCCTGGCGCACGCGGGCATTGCCGAGATTGTAAAGCAGCAGCGTCCGGACGTGCGGCGCCGCACGCGGCGCGGCGATGTCGGCAAATATCTGCGCCTCTTCGACCAGATCATGCGCAAGCAGGAAATGATGCCGGGCCATCCGCAACGCGTCGGATGCCGTGGCGGGATCGATCGCGACATCCCTGCCCTCCGCCAGTTGCGCAATGACGGCGTTCTGGCGGCGGATCTCGATCGTCGCCGCGATGACGACCGCGGCGCCTGTCAGCGCGACGCCGAGCAAGAGAATGAGAAGCGCTCCCCGCGCGGCCCGGAGCGTGACCCACACCATGCCCGCTGTACCCCACAGATGACGCAGGGTGGCGCTCATGGCATCCATCCCGGCGTGATGCGCACCTCGGCGATCCGTGCCGCCACCAGCAAGCCCAGCGCAAGCGCGGCAACCGCGTAGGTCAGACGGCTCAGGCTGCGCGCTGGCGTGCGTTCAGTGTAGACGATGGGCCGCCGCTCCAGCCGTCCGATTTCGGCGATGGCATCGCCCATCGCCTCGGGCTTTTCCGCCTCGAAGGCGCGGTAGGGAATCCTCAGGCTCTGGAAGAAGATATGCAGGTGCCGCTCGGGATAGATCTGCGGCGTGTCGCGCTCGCTGCCATCCGGCGGGTCGAAAATGCCACGGACATTGGCGGTGCGCAGGAACACCCAATACAGATTGACCGGGCGCTTGCGGAATGCGACCCGCAGCTTTTCCTGCACGCGGCGGTCGATCACCCCTGCCCCGTCCGACACCAGGATAATGGCGCGCGATGCCGCCGACGGGTCGGTATCGTGCATCGACAGCGCCATGGCGATACCGCGGGCGATATCCGTTTCGCTGAGGCCGGGGCGGTTGATGGCGTCGATCGCCGCCAGCACCGCCTCGCGGTGATCGGTCATCGGCAGCGCTTCCAGCGGCGACGTCGAGAACACCGCGACGCCGAACATGTCATGTTCGCTCTTGGAGACGAACGACCGAAGGAAGCGCTGCGCCTCGGCCGACTTGGAGGCCTGCTCGGCGGTCGGCCGACTGCCCGCGAAGGAGTCGTCCATGCTGGTGGATCGGTCGATCACCAGCACGATATGGGCACCCCTGCCGATATGCTCCGTCGCTTGCCCGGCAAGCTGGAGGCCGCCGATGCCGAGCAGCAGCGCCAAGATCGCAACCGTTCCGGCAAGGCGCAAGGCGAGATCGATGCCGTTCGAGAGCGGATCGCCGGGCAGCAACGCGAGCGACGGATAGGCTTGCGGCGCTTGAATGCGAATGACGAGTGGCAGCAGCGCCAGGGGCGCCAGCCAGAGCACGGCCGGGGTGGTGAGCGCCAGCACGGTCAACGCGTTCGCTCCCTGTTGGCAAGTTCTCCGGCGAGCCTCTTGACGGCCGGCAGCGGCATCAAGGCCGACGCATCGGCGGCGTGGCCGCTGAAGAACACCTGCCGGGAGGTCTGGAAGAATTCCTCGACAGCCGCGCGGCAGGCGCCGAATTCAGGGTGCTGCGCGACGAATCCGGCCACGTCCGCCGCCAGCACGCGGCGGCGGGCGGCCGCGTCGAAGGCGCGGTGCAGCGCCAGCAATGCCTCCCGGTATCCCACCGCGCCGACGCCGTCATCGTGCACGCGGGCGATGACACGCGCCGCCTGCGTGAACGGCCGGTCCGGACGCCGGCGAAATGGCCACCATGCGTGATGGCGCGCCAGCAGTGTCAGTATGAGTAACGTCATCACCGCGCACAATCCAAGCCAGGACGGCAGCCAGCCCGCGCTGATCGGGGAAGGAGTTGCGTCGGGCCGAAGAAAGGTCCCCACAGTCTCGCCGCTCTTTTCAGGGAACAGCTCCCGGATCGGGGACGCGGTGAAGGTGAAAGCGGGGATCACCGCGGTGCTAGCGGCCAGCCGCAGCGGCCATTCCGGAATGGTCAACTTGCGCGAGTCGAGCGGGACATAGAAGTTCTGGTAGACCAGCGTGATCCGGTAGAGCCTGCCGCCTCCCGCGGGTCTCTCTTGAACATCGGCCCGCACCAGATCTAGCCAATAGGTGATCGGCCCGGGGGTCGGAATTGAAGCCGACAGCAGCGTGTCATCGGCATCGGCAAGCAGAACGGCATGGCGCACGATGGTGTCGCCGACGAAATAGCCAAAATTGCGCGGCTCCTCCATGCGCAGCCCATGCAAGCCTGCCTCGGTTGGCCGCACCAGCAAGACCGTCAGCGCAAGCACGACCGGCCGAAGGCGCGGCAGCCCGATCATGTGCGGACATCCGTCAGATGCGCGCCGAGCCGCTGCCAATCGAGGCGATCGACGATCCTGAGCGGTCGACGGGCATATTGCGCTGCCAGCGCCGAAAGTCGTGCATCTTGATCCGCTCTCGCCCGGTCCCAGGCGGCCTTGAGCGAGGGCCGCAACAACACCAGTTGTCGCCGCCCGGTTTCCAAGTCGGCAAGCGGCAGCAATCCCCACCGCGGCAGACTCGCCACCTCCGCGCTATCGACCAACTGGATCGGAACGGTGTCGTGCGCTGCGAGCGCTGAAAACACAGCCCCCAACTGGTCTTCAGGCATGTGAAAGTCGGACATCAGCAGCACCAGCTTGCGCCGGCCGGCGATCCGCCGCGCGGCCGGCACAAGACCCATCGCCCCG
>DATCUS010000072.1:0-19533 GCA_036561845.1 Tardiphaga sp.
GCCGATCAGCGCGGCATAGCCGCCGCGGCCGACCGTGATGGTGCCGGCATTGCTGACCTCCGCCGAGGCGCCGCTACCGCTGAAGCTGCGCTTGCCGGCCAGAAAGTCCGCATCCGAAATGCCCAGCGTCGAGGCGACGAAACCGCCGCCGGTGTTGACGATGCCGGTCGCGGTGATGGCGATGCCGTTGGGATTGACGAGATAGACCTGGCCGTTGGCGCTGAGCGATCCGGCGATGCTCGACGGCGTGTCGCCGGTAACACGGTTGAGCAGCGCTGACGTGCTGCCCGGCTGCTGGATGGTCACCGCCGCACCCTGGCCGACCGAAAAGCTCTGCCAGTTGACCACCGCGCTCGGGCTCGTCTGGGTGATGGTGAGCTGCGTCGATGAAGGTGTTGCGATCGCCACGGCGCCCGCTGCGACGCTGCCGCCGGTCGGCAGGCTCTGCGCCAGCGCCTGACCGACGATCAGCGAACTGGTCAGCGCTGTGGTCGCCAGCAGCAGCGCGCGTCGCGAGATATCGCGGCGCGACGCGCGATTCTGAAGGGAGCTCGGTCGTTGCATCAATTCATTCCCTGACGTCTAGAATCGAAACGCCGTCACGACCAAGAACCGATCCGCTGCCGCGACGCCATCATTGCGCGTCGTATGCGCGTATTCGAGTGAGAGCGAGCCGTTCGACAGGGTGCCGGGCACGGCACCGCCGAAGCGAAGACCGCCGCCATAGGAGGTCGCCGCAATCCGCGCGGCCTCCAGAGCCGTCGGCTGCTGCAAAGTGACTTCGCCGTAGGCACCGAACACGTAAGGCGCCGCGACGACGCCGACCGCGGTGGTCGGCAACGGCACGCTCCACGGCGACGAAACTTCGGCACGCGCGACATAGCCCTGATCGCCGACGATGCTGCCGGCATCGAAGCCCGAGAGGCTCGACGTATTGGCGATGCCAATCTGCTCGCTACGCAACAAGGCCTGGCCGAACGAGGTCTGCGCCCGCGCGGTGATCTGAACCGCAAGATGATCGTACAATCGATGGGAATAGCCGAGCGCGACGTCGACTTTCTGGAACGAGGCGTCCGCGCCCTGTCTCGACAGCGGCAGCAGCGCCGTCGCGACGACTGCCGAACGCGCGCCAAGCGCGTCCAGGCCAAACGAGCCGGTGACGCGCCCAGAAATCGCGCCGCCCCAAGGCGTCAGCACGTCGCCGTCATTGGTGAAGCGAACGATGCGAAGCTTGTCCTGCGACAACGCGACCGGATCTCCGCCAACGAACAGGCTCTGCACTTCGTCCTGCGCGTCGAACGAAACCTCGCTGTTGAAGTTGGCGGCGCGCCCGCGCAGCCATGCGTAGCGCAGCCGCAGCGACAGGCGCTGGAACGTGTCCGTGGTCTGCACGCCCTGCACCGCGCGCGGCGTGGTGCGCGCGTCGGTCCCCTCGGCGTTGAACGTCAGGCCATCGACCCAGAGTGGCAGGATGACGCCGGCCGCCAATCCGCGGTTGGTAGGATAACGTTCGAAAAAGCCGTTGCCGCCATCTGCTTCCGGATGTCCGTTGCCGCGCACATAGATCAGCTCGCCGAGGCCCGCGATGCTGTTGAAGTCGACGCCGGCACCGACCGCGGTACGGCCAAGCGCCGAAGACAGGGCGTTATCGAAGGTGAGGATGGCGCTGACGGGCTGATATTTGGCCTCGATCACCAGCACGGTGGCGCCCTCGCTTTTGCCCGGCGCCAGCGTCGAACGCAGTAGCGTGCCCGGCGTGTCGCCGGCTAGCAGCACGCGGCGCTCGAGCTCCACCAGCGTCACGCCGCGGCGGCCAACTAGCGGCTGAACCAGGCCGGCAATGCGCGGACGCACCCGCTCCGGCACATCCTTGAGTTCGATACGCTCGATGAAACCATCGACGACAGTGAGTTTGAGGCGCGCACCGTTGGCGAGATGCTGTGGTGGCAGCACCACGCGCACCAGCACGTAGCCCGCCTTGGCATAGGCAACTTCGAGATCGCGCGCTGCGGCGAAAATCTCCGCACCCGACACCAGGCGGCCAACCAGGCGCTGCTGAAGCTCGGCGGAAGCGGCGGCCAACGCCGGCAGACCGCCCTTGATCTGAATCCCGGACAGTTTGACGGAGAGCTTTTCTGCGCCGCCCGGCGTGGCCAGGCCTCCGCCGCCAGTCACAGCGAAGCCACCCTGTCGCTCAATATTAGGCCGAAAACTTGGGGGAGTGATCTGCGATGCTGTTTGCGCTTGCGCGCCGGCAGGCAGCATTGCCAAGCATGCAACAAACCCGAGCCAGCTTTTCGAACCCACTACCCAACTACTTTCTGCGCCCCGGAACACCGGGCGACGTTTCGCTCGCAAGCGCGAATCGACCGCGCGAATCAACCAGTCCTCTTGGTATGCGAAGTTTGCCTCTTCCGCCATCGCCGCCACTTTCTGGCCACTGCTATTTCACCAGGGCGAACAATCGACGTTGCGAGCGTGACAATGCCGATTTGCGAGTGGATGACCAGCATGCGGAATGGCAGCACGCATGCTTTCCACAGACGTGACGTCAACGAAAACAAGCCAGGAAGATGAAGGACGAACTACCGTGAGTTTGAACGCAGAGGGAATGAGCTCCGCGTGGCGACCAAGGCACTGCGCCAGTACGACCTGTTCTGGCGCGAGGAAGCCGGCGATCCGCTGGACTATGAACTGCAAACCAAACTCGCCGAGCATATCCGGGCCCGATGGCCACCGGCGAGAACCTGTTCCCGATGCAGGACGCCCGTAACCTGATCGGCTATGGCGGCATGCGGCCGGACCGCGAGCGGCTGCCATTCGGTTGTGCGCTGAGCGGTGGCCTCGTGGAATATCTGCGCACGCTGGAAATGCTGAAGAGCTAACCTGATCAGCGAGTTGCGCAGCCTCGCATCCTAAATTCGACGGCTGCGACCGTTCGCGACTAGCGCGGCAGCATTCGCAGCAGCGTACGATCGCGCAGAACCCAGTGGTGATACAGCGCCGCAATGGCATGCAGCGCGGCGAGGACGCCGAGTGCGTTGGCCAACAGCTCATGAACCTCCTTGACGGCGCGTGCCGACGCCCGGTCGGCAAGCCACGGCGAGGCGATTTCGAACAGACCGAACAGCGGCAGCGCATTGCCGCGCGCGAACTGCACCACGATCCCGGACACCGGGATCGCAAAGAGCAGCGCATAGAGCGCGATATGTGCCAGCCTGCCGGCGCGATCCGCCCACAGGCCGAGCCTGGTCGGCTCGGGCGCCGGCGGCCGATCCACCAGCCGCCACAGCAGCCTTGCCAGCAGAACGGCGAGGATGGTCAGTCCGGCGGAGATGTGGACCATCAGACCCGCTGTCCGCGCCGCGCCTTTGGGAAAGACGTCGCCAAACGTACCTAGCGTCCATGCCAGCAGGACGAGAACGACCGTAAGCCAGTGAAAGGCGCGGGCAATGGCACCATAGCCGTCCGATGAATTGCGCAACTGCATGACGATCACTCACAATCTGGCAGGACGTTCGTGGACAGCAATGTCCGAAACCGGCAGCCCCGGAGACGGCTGTCACAGCGGATGCGCTGCTTCATTCTCTGCTGCGTATGATACCCACTGGCCCCCCACCAGGTCTTGACGCAAATCAAGCGCGCCGGGGCTGCCGACAGGGAGAATGCGCGCGTCGGATGTGACCGGGCTGTCTTCGCCCGGCCATCCTCCGGCCGCCCCGGGCGGCCACGCTCCCGCGGGCACAGGCTACAGACGGGACTTGATCCCGACGGTTACAGCATCGAGACTGGAACCGGATCGTGATTGTTCGAGGTTGGATGATGAAGTTCTTCGCCGGTATTCTGATGGCCGCCCTACTGACGGTCGCGGGACTTTCACCACTTCGAGCGACGGAGCCGCAGGCCACGGCTCCATCGGTATCCGAGGCTTACCGGCCAAAGCTGATCGACATCATGCTGACCGTGCAGACCCGACATACCAAGCTTTCGCTGGCCGGCGACGCGCGCAACTGGCCGCTGGCCGAATTTCAGGTCGAGGAACTCAGGGAAGCATTCGAGGATGCCGAGAAATACCATCCGACCTACAAGGATGTCCCCATCAAGAAGATGATCGAGACGCTCGCCGACCCGGCCATCGCCGATGTCGAAAAGGCCATCGCCGCGAAGGACCACCCCGATTTTGTCCGGGCCTTCCGCAAGCTTACGGCCGCCTGCAACAACTGCCATGAGGCCGCGAATCGTTCGTTCATCGTCATCCAGCGACCCGCTACGTCGTCGTTTCCTGATCAGTCCTTTGCGCCACAGCGCAACTGAAAGGCGACTCTCAGCGCGGCGATCATGATAGCGGTGCCCGGCTCACGCAGACGAGCCGCCGGATCCGCGTCCCGGCGCAACAAGGCCATGATCGGGATCGTCGCGCCGACACGCCGCCCCGTTTTCCGCCTCGCGCATCAGCCATTGAACGCCGCCTGGGCCTCCGGCAGATCCCAGATCTTGCCGACCGCCGCGGTGGCTGCAGCCACGATCGCGGTCTCGTCGGCCCGGGCATATCGGCCGGCATCGATCAGCAGTCGGCCATCGACGAAGACCTGATCGATATTGGCGCGGTTGGCCAATGCGATCAGGCCGCGCCGCGGATCGAACAGCGGCTGCAGATGCGGGTGGGTCATGTCGACCACCGTGAGATCGGCGGTGGCGCCCGGCGCGATGACGCCGAGGTCGGGCCGGTTGATCACGCCGGCCGCAGTCGCGGTGACCGCCTCGATCAGCTCCGGCGCGTTGGCGACATCGGCCTTGCCCGACGACAGTTTCGAGATCATCGAGGCGGCGTTCAGTTCGCCGAGAAAATCCTGGTTGTAGCCGTCGGTGCCGACCACGGTGCGCACGCCGTGCTGCGCGAACCGGCTGAACGCCGCGGTGACGCCAGAGCGCGCAAACACCCGCGGACAGTTCAGCACAGTGGCGCCGCGCGCCGCCATCAGTCCCAGGTCGCTGTCTGAACTGGCGATGCAATGCGCGGCCATCAGGTCCGGCGCCAGCACACCGAGCCAGTCGAGATACTCCGCCGGGGTCCGGCCATCGTAGCGCTGGCCGATCAGCGCCACCTCGGCGGCGCTTTGGGCCAGGTGGGTGGTGACGGGCACGCCGAGTTCGCGCGCGCGCGTCGCGCAGGCCTTGAGCAGATCCGGACCGCAGGTGTCGGTGGCATGCGGGCTCATGGCGAGTCCGATGCGGCCGTCGGCCTGCCCGTTCCAGCGCTGGTACAGCGCATTCCAGCTGTTGAGGTCCGCCTCGCCGTCGTCGCCGGCGTAGTCCACCGTGCCGTCCGATCGTTGTTTGGCGTCGGAGGTGGAGAACAGATACGGCGCGCCGTAGAAGCGGATGCCCATTTCGGCGGCGGCGTCGAACATTTCGGGAATGCTGTTGCGAAATGAATCCATCACCGTGGTGACGCCGCCCTTCAGCAATTGCAGCACGCCGAGCCGGGCGATCGCCAGCCGCTCCTGCGGCGACAGGATTTCCGCGCCGCGTTTACTGAGCGGCAGCAGCACCGTGTAGATAATGCTCTGGTTGTTGCGGCGGCCGTTGCCGTCCTCGGTATGGCTGCGCGCGATGGCTTCGCTGTAGCAGTGGTTATGCAGGTTCAGCAGGCCGGGCAGGATGAAGCGGCCGGGCCGGTCGAACACCTCGTCAGCCTGTGGCCGGTCGCGCGTCACCGCGGCGATGCGGTTGCCTTCCAGCAGCACCCAGCGGTCGCGCAGTACGTCCTGCGCGCCGTCGTTGCGTGACAGCACATAGCTGCCGAAGATGGCGGTCGTGGTCATTCGGCTGCGGCGGCGCTGCCGCCCGCTTCATGATTCTGATAGTTCGCCGCGATCGCCTCCCCCGTCGTGATCCAGAGATCGGAGCAGGATTTCGCGTAGATGAGAAACTCGCGCAGCAGGCGCAGCCGCATCGGACGGCCGCTCACCTGCGGATGCAGAACGGTGGTGACCATCGCGCCCCAGTCGCGGGTCTCGTCGAGATCGTCCTTCCACATCGACAGCACATGCTCCTTCGGGAAGATCGAGCGCGGGCTGAAACGGTTGGACAACCCGTGCATCCAGTCGTCGTAGCTCGAGGTAACCGGCAGTTCGATGGTGCCGGGCCGGCCATCCTTGAGGCGGTGGCGATACGGCCGCACGTCGTCGCGGAACGACGAGGTGTAGACGATGCCCTTGCGCACCAGCGCCACGCGCAGCGCTTCGGTGAATTCGCCGACCGGCGCACGATAGCCCTTCGGCACCACGCCGAGATGGCGCTTCAACGCCTCCAGGCCGCGATCCACTTCCTCGTCGACCGGATCGCCTGGATCCACCAGCAAATGGTGATAGCCGTGATGGCCGATCTCGTGGCCGGCTTTCAGGATCGATTCCGCCATGGCCGGATGGGCGTCGACCGCCCAGCCGGTGATGAAGAACGTTGCCTTGAGGTCGAGCTGGTCGAGCAGTTCCAGCAGCTTCGGCGTGCCGACGCGCGCCTCATAGCCGCCATAGCTCATGGTGACCAGACGCTCGGCATGCGCCGCGTCCTTGGCCGTCCACGCGCTCTCGGCGTCGACATCGAACGACAGGAACATCGCCGAGGTGAACGGCTTGGGCCACGGAAATTGCGGCGCCGGCGGCGCGGTGTTGGCGGGGGTGAGCGGGATGCTCGCGAGTGCCTTACTGTCCTGCATTGATCAGTGCCTTTTCCACGCCGTAGTCGGTCAGTTTCCACTTTGCCAGCAGCGCCTTGTAGGAGCCGTCCGCGATCATTCCGTCAAGCGCCTCGACCACCGCCTGCTGCAGGCCCTTCTCCTTGACCGGCAGAGCGAGACCGGTGAACTGGGTCGCGAAAACGCCGCCGACCGGCAGATAGACGCCGGGCTCGAGATCCATGATGTAGGGCAGCGTCTCGCCGCCCTGCACGGCCGCATCGATGCGCCCCTGGCGCAGCTGGGTGCGGGCATCGGCCGAGCCTTCGGTGCCGACGAAGACGATCGGGGCGGCGGCGCAATTGGCATTGCTCCAGACCTCGATCAGCTTCGGCATCGAGGTGCGCCTGGAGGCGCCGACCTTCTTGCCGCACAGCGCCGCCATATCCTTGAACTCGGCGGCGCGGGATTGCTGCACGAAGAACAGCGGGCCGTTGCGCAGGTAATCGACGAATGTCGCCGCGTCATGCCGGGTTGCGATGTCGGTCATCCCCGAGAGGATCGCGTCGACGCGGCCGGTGGAGATCGCCGGCATCATCTGGTCGAAGCTGGTCTCCTGCCATGCGATCTTGATGCCGAGCTTGCGGCCGAGCGCCTCGCCGAGCTCGACGTCGAAGCCGGTCAGCGTGTTGGTGGCCGGATCCTTGAATTCCATCGGCGGATAGTTAGGCACGATGGCGACCTTGATGCTGCCCGCTTTGACGATATCGGGCGGCAGTTCTGCCGCGACTGCAGAGCCGGCAACCGTGCAGATCAGCGCAGTGGCTATCAAGAATTTCATCGTGTTTCCTTGCAGGATGTCGGGGAAGTGATTTTTCGCATTATCGAATGACGGCAGACAGGAAGGCCTGGGTGCGCGCCTCGCGCGCGCCGCCGAGAACCTCCGACGTCGGACCGGACTCCACGATGGCACCCTGATCCATATACACCACCCGGTCCGCAACCTCGCGGGCAAAGCCCAGCTCGTGCGTCACGACCATCATGGTCATGCCGCTGCGCGCCAGTTCCTTCATGACCGCGAGCACCTCGCCTACCAGCTCCGGATCGAGTGCGCTGGTCGGCTCGTCGAACAGCATCAGCTTCGGCTTCATGGCGAGCGCTCGCGCAATCGCCACCCGCTGCTGCTGGCCGCCAGACAGCTCCGCCGGATAGGCACCGGCCTTGGCCGTCAGCCCGACCCGCCGCAGCAATTCCATCGCCTCCGCCTGCGCCTCGGCCGGCTTGCGGCCCTGCACCTGCACCGGGCCTTCGATGATGTTTTCCAGCGCCGTGCGGTGCGGGAACAGATTGAAGCGCTGGAACACCATTCCGGTCTTTAGGCGCTGCTGCGCGATCTGCCGCTCCGACAGCCGATGCAGCCGCCCGCGCTCTTCGCGGACCCCGAGCAACTCGCCGTCCAGCCAGATCCCGCCGCTGTCGAACGGCGTGAGCTGGTTTACACAGCGCAGCAGGGTCGTCTTGCCGGAGCCCGACGCGCCGATCAGGCACACCACCTCGCCGGCATGAACATCGAGCGAGACGCGCTTCAACGCCTGGAACGCGCCGAAATTCTTGTTGACGGCGCGGATCGCGACCAGCGGCGGCGTCATCGGACCACCTGCAAGGTGCCGCGCGAAAAGCGACGCTCGACCAGCATCTGCAATGGCGTCAGGATCGAGACCACGAGCAGATACCAGAGGCCGGCGACGATCAGCAGTTCGATGACGCGCGAATTGGCATAGTAGATGTTCTCGGCGCTGTGCAGCAACTCCGGATACTGGATGACTGACGCCAGCGACGTCGCCTTCACCATGCCGATGAATTCGTTGCTGAGCGGCGGTGTCACCACCCGCATGGCCTGCGGCAGGATGACCCGGCGCAGCGTGCGCAGCCGCCCCATCCCGATCGCCTGCGCCGCCTCGTGCTGTCCGACATCGACCGAGAGAATTCCAGCGCGCATCACTTCGGACGTGTAGGCGCCCTGGTTGATGCCGAGACCCAGCAGCGCCGACAGGAACGGCGTCATCAGGTCGACTGCGCGCATCGACCACAGGCCGGGAATGCCGATGGTCGGGAACACCAACGCCAGATTGAACCACAGCAGCAGCTGCAGGATCAGCGGCGTGCCGCGGAACAGCCAAGTATAGCCGGCGGCGACCGACTTCAGCACCGGGTTGGGCGAAAGCCGCATGATCGCCACAACGACGCCCAGAAAGATGCCGAGCGCCATGGCCAGCACCGCCATCAGCATGGTGTTGGCGATGCCATGCAGGATCACCGGCACGGTCAGGAAGCGCCCGACATAGGACCATTCGATCTGGCCATAGGCGAAGGCGCGGCCGATGGCCGCCAGTGCCGCTACAATGGCGAAGGCGGTGAACCAGCGGATCCAGTGCGGCCGGTGCGCCGCCCGCATCGTCGAGAGATCCGGAAATCCTTCGGCAAGCCGCTCGGTTGCGCTCATTGCGTGGCCGCGTTCATCATCGGCTTTGCAACCGCATGCGTGCCCAGGTTCCATTTTTCGAGAATCATCTTGTAGGTGCCGTCAGAGATCATCGCCGTGAGAGTTTCGGTGACCACTTCGCGCATTTGCACATCGTCCTTGCGAAACATGATGCCCTGGTAGCCCATAGAGAACGGCTCGCCGACGACGCGGTATTTGCCGACCTCCTGCCGCTGCGCGTAGGGCAAGGTTTCGCTGCCCTGCACCGCGGCGTCGATGCGGCCCTGCTTGAGCTGGTTGCGGACGTCGATGCTGTTCTCGCCCGGCACATACTGCAGCGCCGGCTTGCCGACAGCCTCGCAGTTCTCCTTACTCCACTTCTCGATCTCGACCGGAAAGCTGGTGCTGCGCGTCGTCCCAACCTTCTTGCCGCAGAGCTCGATGGCTTCCTTCGGCGCGGTCTCCGCCATGGCGAAGAACTGCGGGCCAGTGGTGATGTAGTCGATGAAGTCGGCGTTGTCGCGTCGTGAAGCGCGGTCCGTGATACCGCTGATGATGAAATCGGCGCGCTTGGTTGCCAGGGACGGGATCAGTTCCGCAAACGGCGTCTCGCTCCAGACAATCTTGACGCCGAGGCGTTTGGCGATCTCCTTGGCGAGGTCGACATCAAGGCCGACCAGTTCGTTGGTCGCCGGATCTCGATAGGCCATCGGGGCATAGGTCGCATTGATGGTCAGCCGCAACGCGCCCGCCTGCCTGATCGCATCCGGAAGCTCGGTGGCCCGCACGGAAGCGGCAGCGACGAGGCCGGCAAGTCCAAGAGCGAAGGCGATCCGCGTCATGTCAATTCCTTCGGCCTGGGTACAGTGGGACTCGCTGCATCTGAGCGTTGACGCAGCGGCGGTTCGATCACCCCGGCGCGCCCGGTAATGACAGCATAGTGCTCCGGCCGCCGGTGTGCGGCAAAATTGAACATCTTGTCCTTGCCCTGGCGACAGAGGCCGAGGTCGAGGTCGGCGACGATCACCTCGTCCGCCAGCGTTTTGGCCTCGGCGACGATGCGACCGTTCGGGTCGACGATGCAGGAGCCGCCGATCAGTCCGGAGCCATCCTCGTTGCCGGCCTTTGCGACGGCAATCGCCCAGGTGGCGTTCATATAGGCGTTGGCCTGAGCCACCAGCGTCGAATGAAAGGTCCGAAGCGCGGCATCTTCGGTGACGCCGCCATTGGGATCGTAGGCCGCGGAATTGTAACCGACGCAGACCAGTTCGACGCCCTGCATGCCGAGCGCGCGCCAGGATTCCGGCCAGCGCCGGTCATTGCAGATCATCATGCCCATGATGGCGTCGCACCAGTCCGCGCCGGCGCGAAAGGCCGGGAAGCCAAGGTCGCCATAGTTGAAATAGCGCTTTTCCAGCTGCTGGTAGCGCGCGCCCTCACGCGGCTCCACCGACCCCGGCAGATGCACCTTGCGATAGCGGCCGAACACCTCGCCCTGCCGATCAACGAGGATCGCGCAATTGAAGCGCTGGCCGTCGGCTGTCAGTTCGGCATAGCCGACAGAGAAGCCGACGCCGAGTGCGCGCGCCCGATCGAACAACGGCTGCACGGCCGCATTCGGCATGCCGCGCTCGTAATAGCGGTCCAGTGCCTCGCCTTCGAGAAGCCAGCGCGGAAAGAAGGTGGTGAATGCGAGTTCGGGAAACACGACGAGCGTCGCGCCCTGCGCAGCCGCCGACTCCAGCAGTGCGATCATGCGGCCGAGCGTGTGCTCGCGCGGGTCAGCCTGCTGCGTCGGTCCCATCTGGGCGGCGGCGGCACGGAGAATACGGGACAACATTGCCTCCAATCTGTGCGCCCTGCCGCATCGACAGGCAAGACATGCCCGTTCCAACAGCGCGCGAATACACAGTGATTACAGGCAGATGCGACGCCAAATGCAATGAGCCGTGCTATGATATTTCGGCTGAGACAATAACCGGTGATGATATGAACCTGCGGCAATTGGAGATCCTGCGTGCAGTCATCCGCCACCGGACGACGGTGGCGGCGGCCGATGAGCTGGCGCTGTCGCAACCGGCCATCAGCAATGCCTTGAAGGCCATGGAAGCCCAGGCCGGGTTCGCGCTGTTCGAGCGCGTCAACAACCGCCTGCTGCCGACCACCGAGGCGATGGCGCTCTACAAGGAGAGCGACGCAATCGTCGCGCTGCATGCAAAGCTCGAAAATCGCGTGCGCGATTTCAGGGAAGCGCGCTCCGCCCGTCTGTCGATCGTGGCGACGCCGCCGCTGGCCTATGGCATCATCTCGCCCGCGCTGTCCGGCTTCCTGCAGCGCCGGCCGCAAACGCACGTGTCCTTCGATGTCCGCCGCTATGAGGGAATCATCGACGGCGTGCTGGACGGAACCGCCGAACTCGGTTTCGCGCTCGGCCTGTCGCATCATCCGGGCATCGCCCGGGAAGTTCTGCATGTCGGCGAAATGGTCTGCGTGATGCCGCAGAATCATCCGCTGGCCGATCGGACGACTGTGTCGGCGTCGGACCTGGCTGGCCTGCCGTTCATCGGACTGGAACAGGGAACGCGGCTGGGGGAGGCGGTGCGCGAGAATTTTGCCCAGGCCGGCGCGCCGTTTCGGCCCACCGTCGAGGTGCGCTATTGCAATACGGCCTGCATGCTCGCCTCCGCCGGCGTCGGCGCCGCGGTCGTCGACCCCATGTCGGCACGCCAGAACGGCAGTCCTAACCTCGTGGTGCGGCCGTTCACGCCGGCGATTGCGTCCGTCGCTTATGTGCTGTGGTCGGAAGCCGAGCCGCTGTCGCGCCTGGCGAAGGAATTCCTCGCCGAAGTCCGCCAGACCAGCCTCGTGAGCTGAGCCATCTGGAATCTGCCTCTTGGTCCGCCGCACCGGGCCGCGCGGCGCATGGCCGCTGACGACGGTCAGTCCAGCGCCAGGTGATGAAAATTTGGCGTTGGCATCCCTCCATATTACTGTACGATTAGTCCACTTATTTGGATGCGCGCGAAGCCATGGCGTCGCGCAGGGAGTTGCCCGCATGACGGTGGATTACGAGCTGTTCGACGCCGGCGACGTCGTCCTGCAGGACGGCCATGTGTTTCCGAACATGCGGCTCGCCTACAAGACCTATGGACGCCTGAACGCAGCAAGAGACAATGCCATTGTCTATCCGACGTCGTTCGGCGCCCAGCATTACGACACCGAGTGGCTGGTTCAACCCGGCGGCGCCCTCGATCCTGACCGCTATTTCGTCGTCATCCCGAACCTGTTCGGCAACGGCCTGTCGTCGTCACCCTCGAATTCCGAGCAAGCCTTCGCCGATGGCCGCTTTCCGGACATCAGCTATTACGACGCCGCTAAGGTTCAGCACCGGCTGCTGGCGGAGCGTTTCGACGTCTCGAAAATCGCGCTGGTCTACGGATGGTCGATGGGCGCCATGCAGGCCTATCACTGGGCCGCGCGCTATCCCGACATGGTCGAGCGGGTGGCGATCGTCTGCGGCAGCGCCCGCTGCTCACCGTTCAACTTCGTGTTTCTGGAGGGTGTCAAGGCCGCGCTGACCGCCGACCCGGCCTTCGTCGACGGGCGCTTCGTGTCGAAGCCGTCCGCGGGGCTGCGGGCGATGGGCCGCGTCTATGCCGGATGGGCCATGTCGCACGCCTTCTACCGCGACGAGTTGTGGCGGACGCTCGGGTTCACCTCTCTCGAGGATTTTCTCACCCGGTCCTGGGACGGCGCCTTTTCCCGGCGCGACGCCAACGACCTGCTCGCCCAGATCCGGACCTGGCAGAGCGGCGATATCAGCCGGCGCGAACCGTTCGGCGGCAACCTGACTGACGCGTTGGCGGCGATCACCGCGCGCGTCCTGCTGATGCCCAGCCGGACCGACAGCTATTTCCAGGTCCGGGACAACGAAGACGAACTGCCGCTGCTGGTCAACGCGCGCTCCGCCGAACTCGTGCCCATCCCCTCCGCCTACGGACACCGTGCCGGCAACCCGGCGCTCATTCCCGCCGACCGCGCCTTTATCAACGCGACGGTTGCGGCTTTTCTGGCGGCAGACGGCAACCAGGAGCCTCGCCGATGACGATGGCCGCGGACGCTGCACGCGGGAGAGAAGGACGTGCGCTGACTCCGATCCAGCTGAAGGAGCTGTCGGCGCGTTCGAACATGCCGGGCCTGATACGATCGATCACCCACTACGGGGCAATCGTGTTGATGGGCACGGCGATCTGGCAGGTCACCGCGCGATACGGTGTGCTGCCGGCCGTCCCCCTTATGTTCGTCCAGGGCTATCTGGTGGCCTTCCTCTTCATGGCCGTGCACGAGGCCGCCCACAAGACGGTCTTCAGGTCACGGCATTTGAACCTGGTGCTCGGCCATCTGTCGTCGCTGGCGATCGCGTTGCCCTATGAGGGTTACACGCTGTTTCACTGGGATCACCACCGCTTCACACAGGATCCGCAACGCGACCCCGAACTCGTCACCGCCACCATCCCGTCCTCCGACACGCGCCTTGCCATCGCCTATACCGGCATCGTGCAATTGACGAACCGGATCGTGGCGCTGTTCCGCCGCGCCTTCAGCGGGCAGGCCGTGGCGCCGTGGATTCCCGACAACAAGCGCGCGATGGTGGTGCTGGAAGCGCGCGCCTACGTCCTCATCTATCTCCTGCTGCTGCTCACCTCGGTCGCGCTTTCGACCCCGGCCCTGCTGTGGACCTGGCTCATCCCGCTGTTCCTCGGACAACTGTTCCTGCGCCCCTATCTCTATGCCGAGCATACCGGCTGCGAGCATACGCGCAGTGCCTATGAGAACACGCGAACGACCTATACCGGCGAAGTGGTGAAGTGGTTCGCCTGGAACATGCCGTTCCATGTCGAGCACCATGCCTACCCCTCGGTGCCGTTTCATGCGCTGCCGAAGCTGAACGAGATCGTAGCCGGACGCATCGTCCATAGCGGCCCGGGCTACCGCGAGGTGACGCGGCAGACATGGGCATGGTTTCGTCGCGCGCGCCTGCAGTGAACGGCACCACGACCGATCGCCGCTAGATTTTCGACAGCACCGAGGTGACGAGCCGGTCCGCATAGTTGCCTGTGAGGCTGCGCAACCCGAAGGCATACTGATAGAACAGCGTCCCGTAGATGCGATCGTACAGATCGCCCGCGGGTTCCGACGCGCGAATGCTGCCGTCCTTCTGCCCGGATCGAATGATTCCGACGGCGACCTTCCTGCGGATCGCGAGATAGCGTTCGGCGAATGGCTTTGCCGAGCCGGTGCCGGCGATGCATTCGGCAATGACCGCGAGCTGCACCTTGCCGAAATCGCCATTCAGCGCCGCGACGTAGGCCGCAGCATGCGCTCTGATGCACGACAGCGGATCACCTGTCTCGTGCAACGGGATCATGGACGCGGCCTGCCGCAAGAACGCGTCGATCAGCAGCGCCTCCCGGGACGGCCACCACTTGTAGATCGTCATCTTGGAAGCGCCGGAGTCACGTGCCACCGCGTCGATGCTGGCGGCTGCAAGGCCCCTGGTCGCCATGATGCGATAGGCGGTGTCCAGGATGACCTGCTCCGTCTCGACCGATCTCGGTCGGCCCTGAGGCCTGGTCCCCCCGCTCTTCACCCTGCTTCTCCGACGTCGTTCGATGTCCCTGGCACATGCGAGCGAACGGGATGCTGTCGGCGGCCAAAGCAACGCAGAGGGTGAATCGTCATCAGCGTCTGCCCTTCAGCGGCCGGCGGCGTAACCCTGCATGCCGCGTGGATTGGCGGCGGCGCGGCGGCGGCGGCCGATCTTGGATGCTGCGGTCAGACGGCCTTCCGACCAGTCCGGCCCGGTCTCGACGATGTGCCCCATGGCGGTGAGCGCCGCGACGGTTGCCGCCGGCACGCGACCTTCCAGCACCAGCACGCCGGGCCGTGAGGTGCGCGGCCAGAACGAGATCGGGAAGTGTTCGGAGTGCCAGGCCGGCGCGTCGATGGCTTCCTGCAGATTCATCCTGGCGTGCACATGGCGCAGGAAGAACTGCGTGTTCCACTGGTCCTGCTGGTCGCCACCCGGCGAACCCCAGGCCATGTAGGGCTCGCCGTCGCGCAGCGCCATGGTCGGGCTCAGCGTGGTGCGCGGCCGCTTGCCCGGCGCCAGTGCAGCAGGATGGTCTTCCTGCAGCCAGAACATCTGCGCGCGGCTGCCAAGACAGAAACCAAGCTCCGGGATCACCGGCGACGATTGCAGCCAGCCGCCGGACGGCGTGGCGGAAATCATGTTGCCGTCCTTGTCGATGATATCGAAATGCACGGTGTCGCCGCGCACTTCGCCGAAGCGGCCGACGGTCGGCTCGCCGGCGCCCATGGCGCCGACGGCTTCGCAACCGCCCGCTTGCGTGCGCTGCGCGACCAGCGCACCGAAGCCTTCCACTGAACCCGGCCGGAATTCCAGCGACGCCCGGTCGGTGATCAGCTTCCGGCGCGCGTCGTTGTATTCGTCGGACAGCAGCATCGCGATCGGGATCTCGGTGAAGTCGGGATCGCCATAGAATTTTTCACGGTCGGCATAGGCCAGCTTGGCAGCCTCGATCTGCAGGTGGATGAATTCCGGGCCTGCGGGATCGAGGCCGTCGAGGTCAAACCCCTTGAGCAGCGCCAGCTGCTGCAGCATCACCGGGCCCTGGCTCCAGACGCCGGGCTTGCACACGGTGTAGCGACCGTAATCATAGGTCAGCGGCGCCTCGATGGCCGGCAGCCAGCGCGCCATGTCGTCGGCGGTCAGCACGCCCTTGTGCCTGGAGCCGGTGACATCCATCACCTCCTGAGTCCGGCAGAAGCGATCGATGGCCTCGGCAACGAAGCCGCGCGACCATGCGGCGCGGGCCCGCTCGATCTGCGCATCGCGGTCGGAGCCCGCGCTTTCCGCCTCGTCGAGGATGCGCTGATAGGTGGCGGCCAGCGCCGGATTGGTGAACAGCGTGCCGGGCACCGGCACTCTGTTGTCGGGCAGATAGACCGCCGCCGAGGTCGGCCAGTGCGTGCGGAACAATTCCTGCACCGTGGCGATGGTCGCCGCGGCCCGCTCCACCAGCGGATAGCCGTCGCGCGCGTAGGCGATCGCCGGCTCCAGCACGTCGCGCAGGCGCAGCGTGCCGTAGTCGCGCAGCAGCAGCATCCAGGATTCGAAAGTGCCAGGCACGCAGGCGGCGAGCAGGCCGGTGCCGGGCACCATGTCGAGCCCCTGGTCGCGGTAGTGCGCAATGGTGGCGCCGGCCGGCGCCGGCCCCTGCCCGCAGATCACCTCGGTGCGGCCGCGCTTCATGTCATGAACGATGATCGGCACGTCGCCGCCGGGGCCGTTGAGATGCGGCTCCACCACCTGCAGGGTGAAGGCCGCGGCGACGCCGGCGTCGAAGGCATTGCCGCCCTTCTCCAGCGTCGCCATGCCGACCGCGGTGGCGATCCAGTGCGTCGAGGTGACGACGCCGAAGGTGCCTTCGATTTCCGGGCGCGTGGTGAACGGATCGGGATTGATGTTGCTCATGGGCTTCAAATCTCTTTCAGCGACGAACCGCGGTCACACAGATGTTGAACACAGGACCATGGCGCTGCCAACCGGCGCGCGTCAGGTTCCGACCCGCAGCGCGGCGCGCTGCTTGCGCAGCCAGGCAATGGCCGAAAGCGCGGTGATGCGTCCGGTCTTGGGATTTTCGGAGGGAATGTTCTCGATGGTCATGGAGAAACTGGCGGAGTCTGCTTCCACCTCAACGCGGTGCACGTTGCGGGTCAGCGCCGGGTCGGCCCAGATCTGCAGCGTGGTTCGGTCAGCGCCGATGCCCGCCAGCGACAGCGCCACGGCGACGTTGAGATTGGCCGGAAAGCCCTTGGCTGCCTCGCGCGCGGTGCCGTCGAAAATCTTCAGCGGTTCGGTGATGCTCTCGATATCGATGTTGTTGGCGATGATATAGGGCGCGCCGGCAAGGCCGCGCACCGGCTTGCGCGTCACCATACGCACCGCGCGGATTTCGCCCTCCGCCGCCGCGGTCACCGCATCGAGGCCGATCAGCGCGCCGGTCGGCACCACGATCTGGCCGCCATGCTGCTTCGCCAATGCGATCAGGTCCTCGTTATCGAGCAGCGCCCCGGCGCTCAGCACCATCGCCGTCTTGCCCCGGCTGACGAACGGCAGGACGATGGCGCGCAGCAGGGTGCTCGGCGCGCATTCGATCACCATGTCGGCGACGTCAGCGAGGCCCTCGATGGGCAGCAGCGCCGGCTTGCTCGTGAGGCCATCGAGAAACGCCCGATGCTTGGCCGGATTCTGCACGGCGACCGCGACCAGCACCATGCCATCGATGCCGCGGTCCAGCGCCTCCACCACCTTGGTACCAATGGCACCGAGGCCGGCCACGGCCACCCTCAGCTGCGGCCGCGTGGAGTTCAGGTCATTCGGCATCGCAGACGGTCACTTTCGAGGGCTCGGGTTTCGCAAGGTCGCGACCATGCCACGCCGATCCGCGCGCGGGAAGCGCATCCGGGACATGGCCCGGATGCGCTTCGCGTCAAAGGCTAGACTTCCAGCTTGTCGCCGCCCTTGAGGTCGAGCATTTCGCGGGCCTCGTCCGGCGTCGCCACTTCGAGACCGAGGCCTTCGATGATCTTGCGCGCCAGCGTGACCTGCTCGGCATTGGACGACGCCATGCGGCCCGGCGCGGCCCATAGCGAATCCTCGAGGCCGACGCGGACGTTGCCGCCCATCGCCACGGCCATCGCCGCGATCGGCAGTTGGTTGCGGCCAGCGCCCAGCACCGACCAGACGTACTGGTCGCCGAACAGCCGGTCAGCCGTGCGCTTCATGTGCAGGACGTCCTCCGGATGTGCGCCGGTGCCGCCCTGCAACCCGAACACCGTCTGAATGAACAGCGGCGCTTTCACCAGCCCCTGATCGAGGAAGTATTTCAGGTTGTAGAGATGCGCGGTGTCGTAACATTCGAACTCGAAGCGCGTGCCGCTGCCCGAGAGTTTCTCCAGCACATACTCGATATCCTGAAAGGTGTTGCGGAACACGATATCCTTGTTCTGCAGGTGCTTCAGCTCCCAGTCGTGCTCGAACTTGTTGAAGCGGTTGAGCATGCCGAAGAATGCAAAATTCATCGACCCCATGTTCAGCGACGCCACCTCCGGCTTGTAGACCGCGGCGGGGCGCACGCGCTCGTCCACCGTCATGGTCGGCGCGCCGCCGGTGGTCAGGTTGATCACGGCGTTGGAGCGCTGCTTGATGATCTTGAGGAACGGCGCGAACGCCTCCGGGCTCTGGTCGGGCTGCCCGGTCTTCGGGTTGCGAGCGTGCAGATGCACGATCGCCGCCCCCGCCTCGGCAGCGTCGACCGCGGCGTCGGCGATTTCCTGCGGTGTCACCGGCAGCGCCTTGGACATGGACGGCGTATGGATCGCGCCGGTGACGGCGCAGGTGATGATGACTTTGCGGACCATGGTTGCTCTCTTTCTTCTTCTTGGAGATTTCAGTCAGGACTTATTGACCGGCTTGGCCTTGTGAGCCGCCAGCGCAGCGAGGCGTTCGTTGCGCAGGATCGTCAGCTTCGCGATACGCTCCGGGGTCGGCTGGTGCGGCCAGGCAGCGATCACGCGGTCGACGTTGGGGCTCTCATAGACTTCGGGGCCGGCGGCCGATGCCGCGAGTTCCTTGTAGAACCCGGTGTAGCGCGCGCAATAATCCGGAATGCCGCCGGGTGCATTGAGTTCGATGGTCTCCAGCGGACCGAGGAACGACCAGCGCAGCCCCAGGCCGTCCTTCACCGTATGATCGAGATCCTCCGCCGACACATAGCCTTCGCCGACCAGGCGAAACGCCTCGGCCAGCAGCGCACCCTGCAGGCGGTTGAGGATGAAACCGTTGATCTCCTTGTTCACCGTCACCGGCACCTGGCCGATCTCCTGATAGACCGCGCGGGCGCGGTCTATGCTGGCTTGCGAGGTCCATGACGCGCCGCAGATCTCGACCACCGGCACCAGATGCGGCGGGTTGACGGGGTGGCCGACCAGACAGCGCGCCCGGCCCGGCAACATCTCGGTAAAGCGCGATGCGACGATGGCGGACGTGGACGACGCCAGCACGGCATCATCAGGCGCGAGGCGATCGAGTTCGGCGAAGATGGCGATCTTCTGGTCGACGTTCTCCGGCCCGTTCTCCTGCACGAAGGCCACGCCCTCCAGCGCGTCCGCCAGCGTTGCGGCGACGCTGATCCGCGCCGCGGCACCGTCGGGATCGTCGGCCAGCCCGTGGCGCGCCAGTGCGTGCAGCTCGTCGCGGATCAGGGCCGCCGCGGCGGCGAGCGTCGGG
>DATCUS010000073.1:0-2021 GCA_036561845.1 Tardiphaga sp.
GCCAACGGCATCCGCCGCGGCCGCGCCACCGACGGCGTGCCGCAGGACATCGTCACCGCCGTGTTCAACACGCCGGCAGGCACGGTCGGCAGCGCCATGGCGGAAGCCGGCGACAGCCGCATCCTGTTCAAGGTGCTCAGCGTCTCGGTGCCGGCCGGCGATGCCCAGAACGACAAGCTGATCGCCGACATCCGCCAGAGCATGGAAGGTGACCTGATGACGGAATACCTCGTCGAGCTCCAGGGCGAGCTCGGCGCCCGCATCAATCGTGCCGCGCTCGACCAGATCGTCGGCGGCGGCGACGCGGTCAATTAGGGATCGCGCGATGAGCCTCACCCCTGATGTCGCGGCGTTCGCCGCCGCCTATGAGCGCGGCGAAACGCAGGTGGTCACCACCACGCTGATCGCCGATCTGGAAACGCCGGTTTCGGCGTTTCTCAAGATCGCCGGTGAGCGGGCCAACAGCTTCCTGCTCGAATCGGTCGAGGGCGGCGCCACGCGCGGGCGCTACTCCATGATCGGCATCGAGCCCGACGTGATCTGGCGCTGCAAGGACGGCCGCGCCGAGATCAACCGTCAGGCGGCGATCGACACGCAGAGCTTCGAACCGTGCGACGAGCCGCCGCTCGCCTCATTGCGTTCCCTCGTGCAGGAATCGCGCATCGCTTTGCCCCCCGGCTCCCCGCCCATGGCGGCCGGCGTGTTCGGCTATCTCGGCTACGACATGGTACGGCAGATGGAGCGGCTGCCCGCGCCCAAGCCGGACCTGTTCGGCGTGCCGGACGCGATCTTCATCCGCCCGACCATCATGGTGGTGTTCGACGCGGTGCATGACGAGATCACCGTGGTGACCCCGGTGCGCCCGCAGGCCGGCATCAGCGCGACCGCCGCCTATGAGGCTGCCAGCGAGAGGATCGACCGCGTGGTCGCCGCGCTGGATTCGGCGCTGCCGAACATGCCGTCCGAGGACGTGTTCCACCATCCGGTGGAGCCGCAGTCCAACACCACGCCCGAGGCCTATCGCGAGATGGTAGCGCGGGCGAAGGAGTACATCGGCGCCGGCGACATCTTCCAGGTGGTGCTGTCGCAGCGCTTCGACGCGCCGTTCACCCTGCCGCCGTTCTCGCTCTACCGCGCGCTGCGCCGCATCAACCCGGCGCCGTTCCTGGTCTATTTCAACTTCGGCGGCTTCTCGCTGGTGTGCTCAAGCCCTGAAATCCTGGTCCGGCTGCGCGACGACACCGTCACAATCCGGCCCATCGCCGGCACCCGCCGTCGCGGGGCCAGCCCGCATGAGGACAAGGCTCTAGAGGACGAGTTGCTGGCCGACCCCAAGGAGCGCGCCGAGCACCTGATGCTGCTCGATCTCGGCCGCAACGATGTCGGCCGCGTCTCGCAGATCGGCTCGGTGAAGGTGACCGACAGCTTCTTCGTCGAGCGCTACAGCCAGGTGATGCACATCGTCTCGAACGTCGAGGGCGAGATCGACCCGCGCTTCGATGCCCTCGACGCGCTGGCCGCCGGCTTTCCGGCGGGCACGGTGTCGGGTGCGCCGAAAGTGCGGGCGATGGAGATCATCGACGAGCTGGAGCACGACAAGCGCGGCATCTATGCCGGCGCCATCGGCTATTTCGGTGCCGATGGCGAGATGGACACCTGCATCGTGCTGCGCACCGCCGTGGTGAAGGACGGCCGGATGCATGTGCAGGCCGGCGCCGGCATCGTCTATGATTCCGTGCCGGAGAACGAGCAGCAGGAATGCGTCAACAAGGCCAAGGCGCTGTTCCGCGCCGGCGAGGAAGCGGTGAAGTTCGCCGCACGGGCGAACCGGGGCCAATGACCATGCGTGACGAGAGGTGCAACGCTTTGCGATGGCGGGACTGGCGATAGAGCGTTTCGCCGGCGGCGCGGCTTGACCCGGCGCCGGTTCACACCCTAGAGCTTGGTCGGAATTTCACTTTTCAAGTGACTTTCAACTCTTAAGAGCCCGCGATGATCCTCCTCGTCGACAATTACGACAG
>DATCUS010000074.1:0-34646 GCA_036561845.1 Tardiphaga sp.
GGTCGGTGCCGGAGTCTCCGGAACCACAGGTGCCGGTGCCGGCGTTGCCGGGGAGCTGGCGGCCGGCGGGGTCGCGGGCGGCGCCTGCGCCAAAGCGAGATCGGGCAACAGCGCCGCGGCCGGGATCAGCGCAGCGATGGCAAGGCGAAACAAGCGAGAACCGGTCATACAAATCGTCTCCAGCGCCGCATCAAGCGGCAGATCCGGCGCGCTGGCGATGCGCGATCCGGCTATATGCTAACACGCAGTTCCGCATTTCGTCCCATGCGAGATCGGCCATCGCGCAGTCAAATGGCCGGCACGGATTCGCCGCACTGGCCAATCCAGCCAGCTTCGCCATATAAAGCAGGCGAAACCGGGACATGACATGAGCGCGCTGGCCAACCACGCATTTGCCAAGATGAACGGCATCGGCAACGAGATCGTCGTGATCGACCTGCGCGAGTCGGCGGCCGGCATCACGCCGGACGACGCCCGCGCGGTGGCCGGGCCCGGCGGCGTGCCTTACGACCAGCTGATGGTGCTGCAGAAGCCGCGCCTGCAGGGCACCGCGGCCTTCATCCGGATCTACAACAATGACGGCTCGGAATCCGGCGCCTGCGGCAACGGCATGCGCTGCGTGGCGCGCCAGATGTTCGCCGAAACCGGCGCGCACGCGCTGACCTTCGAGACCGCCGCCGGCCTGCTGAACTGCTGGCAGGGGCCATCGCCCGACCTTTATACGGTCGACATGGGTGCGCCGAAGTTTGGCTGGCAGGACATCCCGCTGGCCGAGGAGTTTCGCGACACCCGCTCGATCGAGCTGCAGATCGGCCCGATCGACGCGCCGATCCTGCACACGCCGTCGGTGGTCAGCATGGGTAATCCGCATGCGATCTTCTGGGTCGACGATATCGACGCCTACGACCTCGGCCGCTTCGGTCCGCTGCTGGAAAACCATCCGATCTTTCCCGAGCGCGCCAATATCACTTTGGCCCATATCGTCGATCGCGACCACATCGTGATGCGGACCTGGGAGCGCGGCGCCGGTCTGACGCGGGCCTGCGGCTCGGCGGCCTGCGCTACCGCGGTGGCGGCGGCGCGGCTGAAGCGCACCAACCGCATCGTGCACATGACCCTGCCGGGCGGCGAACTGACCATCGAATGGCGCGAGCGCGATGACCACGTGCTGATGACCGGTCCTGCGACGTTCGAATATGCGGGGCGATTCGATCCGACGCTGTTCAAGTCCGTCGCGTGACATGAGCGTCGAAGTCGTCACCTTCGGCTGCCGCCTCAACAGCTACGAATCCGAGGTGATCCGCCGCGAGGCGGAAGGTGCCGGGCTGTCCCACACCATTGTCATCAACAGTTGCGCCGTCACCAGCCAGGCGGTGGGGCAGGCGCGGCAGTCGATCCGCCGGCTGAAGCGCGAACGGCCGGGCGCGCGCATCGTGGTCACTGGCTGCGCGGCGCAGACCGAGCCTTTGATGTTCGCCGGCATGGCCGAGGTCGACCGCGTGGTCGGCAATGACGAGAAGATGCGCGGCGGCGCCTGGCGCGATACGCGGGCAGCGCTGGACAGGCCGGACTTCGGCCCCGGCGACGAGCAGAAGATCGCCGTCGCCGACATCATGGCGGTCACCGAGATGGCGCCGCATCTGCTCGACGGCTTTCAGAGCGGGCTGCCGCGGGTTTTCGTGCAGATCCAGAACGGCTGCGACCATCGCTGCACCTTCTGCATCATCCCCTATGGTCGCGGCAATTCGCGCTCGGTGCCGATGGGCGGCGTGGTCGATCAGGTCCGCGCACTGGTCGAGGCCGGCCACGCCGAGATCGTGCTCACCGGCGTCGATCTCACCAGCTATGGTGCCGACCTGCCGGGCGCGCCGAAACTGGGCTTTCTGGTCAAACAGATCCTTCGCCATGTGCCTGAACTGCAGCGGCTGCGCATCTCGTCGATCGATTCCATCGAGGTCGACCGCGACCTGCTCGACGTCATCGCGGACGACGACCGGCTGATGCCGCATCTGCATCTGTCGCTGCAGTCCGGCGACGACATGATCCTGAAGCGCATGAAGCGGCGGCACCTGCGCCAGGATGCGATGGATTTCTGTGCCCAGGTGCGCCGGCTGCGGCCGGACGTCGCCTTCGGGGCCGACATCATCGCCGGCTTTCCCACCGAAACGGAAGACATGTTCGCGCGCTCGCAGGATCTGGTCGCGGACTGCGACCTCACCTTCCTGCATGTGTTTCCCTATTCGCCGCGGCCCGGCACGCCGGCGGCGCGGATGCCGCAGCTGGCGGGCGCTGTCATCAAGGACCGGGCAAAACGCCTGCGTGCCACCGGGGAGACGGCGCTGCAGCGGCGGCTTTCGGCAGAGACCGGCGCCGTGCGAAATGTGCTGATCGAGAGCCCGACGCAGGGCCGCACCGAGCATTTCATCCCGGTGGCGATCGCAGGCGATATCCCCGGCGCGGTGCGGCGGCTGACCGTGACGGGGCATGACGGCGCTCGGCTGGCAGTCTAGCAGTTGCCTCAACCAAAGATAGTGATACCGTTCCGCTACGCGGCGAGAGAGGGTCGCTGCATTGGGGGAGGGGACAATGCCGTCGGCCATTTCGATCGATTTCATCAACCGCAGCATCGATAGCGACAACAGCCACGTGGTGCTCTTCGAGGCGGCGCCGGGGCAGCCGCCGCTGCATACGCTGCGCTTTCACAACAACAGCGGCAGGACGCAGACCTTCGTTTGCTACCAGGCGCCCGGACGCGACCCGAACGGCCATGCGCTGGCCTGGTTCGCGATGCCGATCGCCAGCGGCGTGGAGGTCAATTTCAGGTGGCGGGAGGCCTACGATCTGGCCTGGCTGGAGACCGGCCTGCTGGCGCCGGGCGTGCAGTACGCCGCGTCGCAGGTCGTGCCGGCCACGGCCGGCAACAGTATCACGCTGACCGGCGCCGACGGTGCATTCAGCTTCACCGGCCAGAAGTTCGCCGGCCCGGCCAACGAGTTGATCGTCTCCTGCGACGGTACGATTCCGATCAACACGCTGGGTGTCGGCATCGGCATGAGCGGCTCGCCCATCATGGTGATTCAGGCGATGCCGAACATCACCAGCGTCTTCATGCCCCTTCCCGAATACTGGGTGACGGTCGCCGACGTGACGCAGGGCGAGGTCATGGACCTGTCCCAGCTCGCGGCCAAGGCACAGGTGGCGTTCCCGCCCAATGTGACGGCCATGACCGCAACCCTCAAGCCCGACCAGACCTGGAGCATCCAGCAGGGGCTGGTCGTATAGCCGTCAGGCCCGCCGCATCATTCCCCGTTCCAGCCGCAGGCCCGCAGCCGCGCATGCAGGTGCGGCGGGGCGGGGGCGACCACGCGGATCGGGTCCTTGTTGCGGGAAATCGGGATCACGATCTCGCGGGCATGCAGATGCAGGGTCGGCTCGCCGAAGCGTGGGCCGCTGCCGTAGATATTATCGCCGACGATCGGCCAGCCCGACGCCGAGCTATGGACCCGCAGCTGGTGGGTGCGGCCGGTGACCGGCTCCAGCGCCATCCAGGCGAGGCCGTCGCCGCGCCCCAGCACCCGAAAATTGGTAACGGCCTTCAGTCCCGCGGGGTCCGGTTTCATCCACCAGCCCCGCTCGGCATTCAACCGCCCGAGCGGCATGTCGATGGTGCCTTCATCCTCCGCGGGGCCGCCCTCGACCACCGCCCAATAGGTCTTGGAAATCCGGCTGTGCTTGAACAGCAGGCCCAGGGACGCCGTCGCCTTGCGGTGGCGGCCGAGCACCAGGCAGCCGGACGTGTCGCGGTCGAGCCGGTGGGCCAGCACCGGCGGCCGCGGCAGGCCGTAGCGCAGGAACTCGAACGCGGATTCCAGGTTGGCGCCGCCCTTGGGGCCGCGATGCACCGGCAGCCCGGCCGGCTTGTCGATCACCAGCATCAACCCGTCGCGGTGCAGCACCCGCGACAGGATCTCGGCTTCGGTCAGTTCGACCGCGTCGGTGCGGGGCGGCAGGCGGGGTTCTGCCTCGATATCGTCCCGGAAATGGTCTTGGCTTTCGTTCATGGCGCGAAACGGCTAACACAGCCCCGACATGAACGACACTCCTGAAACGCCGAAACTGAGCTGGTGGCGGCGGCTGTCCAGCGGCCTGAAACGCACCTCGAGTTCGCTGGGAACCGCGGTCGCCGACCTCGTCACCAAACGCAAGCTCGACCGCGCCATGCTCGAGGATATCGAGGACGTGCTGCTGCGCGCCGACCTCGGCACCGAGGTGGCGGCGCGGATCGCCAAGGCGGTCGGCCATGGCCGCTACGACAAGGCGATCTCCGCCGACGACGTGAAGGGCGTGGTGGCCACTGAGGTCGAAAAGGTGCTGTCGGCGGTGGCCAAACCCCTGGTCGTCGACTCCCTGCAGAAGCCCTTTGTGATCCTGGTGGTCGGCGTCAACGGCTCCGGCAAGACCACCACCATCGGCAAGCTTGCCGCAAAATTCTCCGCCGAAGGCCGCAAGGTCATGCTCGCCGCCGGCGACACCTTTCGCGCGGCGGCCATCGAGCAATTGAAAGTCTGGGGCGAACGGACAAAGACACCGGTCATCGCCGCCGCGCAGGGCTCGGATTCCGCAAGTCTCGCCTTTACCGCCGTCACCGAAGCCCGCGCCGACAACCGCGACGTGCTGCTGATCGATACCGCCGGCCGGCTGCAGAACAAGGCCGAGCTGATGGTCGAACTGGAGAAGGTCGTCCGCGTCATCAGGAAGGTCGATGCGTCGGCGCCGCATGCGGTGCTGCTGGTGCTGGACGCCACGGTGGGACAAAACGCGCTGTCGCAGGTCGAGGCGTTTCATCGTATGGCTGGGGTGACCGGCCTGGTCATGACCAAGCTCGACGGCACCGCGCGCGGCGGCATCCTGGTGGCGCTGGCGGAGAAGTTCAAACTGCCGGTGCATTTCATCGGCGTCGGCGAGGGGATCGACGATCTCGCGCCGTTCACCGCGCGGGATTTTGCCCAGGCGATTGCGGGAATCGAGAGCTGACATGACCGAACTGATTGCAACCAACAAACCGCACCCGCTGTTCAAGCTGGCCACCGAACTCGGGCCGCTGATCATCTTCTTCATCGCCAACGCCAAGGCCAACCTGTTCGTCGCCACCGGCGCCTTCATGGTCGCAGTGGTGGTGGCGATGATCGCGTCCTATGTGGTGACGAAGCACGTGCCGCTGATGGCCATCGTCACCGCGGTGGTGGTGATCGTGTTCGGCACGCTGACTCTGATCCTGCACGACGAGACCTTCATCAAGATGAAGCCGACCATCGTCTATGCGCTGTTCGCCGCGATCCTCGGCGGCGGGCTGCTGTTCGGCCGTTCCTTCATCGCCATCATGTTCGACCAGATGTTCAATCTGACGGCGCAGGGCTGGCGCATCCTGACATTGCGCTGGGCGCTGTGGTTCCTGGCGATGGCGGTGCTCAACGAAATCATCTGGCGCACCCAGACCACGGATTTCTGGGTGGCGTTCAAGGCTTTCGGCATGGTGCCGCTGACCATGGTGTTCGCGCTGACCCAGATGGGCCTGGTCAAGCGCCATCACTTGGAGCCGGTGTCGCTCGCCGAGAGCGCCGCGGATGAAGGCGAAGTGACGAAGTAGTTCGGATTGATGGCGCAGCGCTTGCGGCGCCCCCTCCCTAGCCCTCCCCCGCAAGCGGGAGAGGGAACGACCGGCGTGGGTGGTTAGCACCGCGATCTCACCAATCGCTTTAGCCCCCTCTCCCGCTTGCGGGGGAGGGTCGGGGTGGGGGTACGTCCACACACGCCGTCGCAAAACAAAACGCACCGGCGCGGGTGCGCCGATGCGTCTGGAAATCAACTCAAGTAAAGGGCCGCTCAGCTCTTCTGCTTGGCGATGATCTTGTCCTTGATGCCTTCATAGGTCTTTTCCGGCACGATCTTCTTCTGCACCAGCTCGTCCTTGCCCTTGTAGGGGCGGCCCTTGATGATCGCGGCCGAATAGGCCTTGCCGATGCCGGGCAGCGCATCGAGCACGTCGGCGCTGGCGGAGTTGATGTCGATCAGTTCGGCCTTCGGCGCCGGTGCCATTTTGGACTCAGTGGCTGGAGCCATCTTGCCCGTGGCAGCGGGCGCCATCTTGGTGGCAGGCGCAGCGGGCTGGGCGGTCTGCGCCATCGAGGGCGAGGCGGCGAGCAGGCCGAAAGTGAGTGCAGCGGCGGTGAGTGAAGCAATCGAGAAATGACGCATTGGATGTCCTCCAAGGACGGTTTAAGTAACAATTCAAGCTAGCGGGCCATTCATGGCGGACGCAAGGCGGTGAAATGAACCGCAGATAAAAGCGAAGAATTATTTACGGACTATCGATCAGCCGCCGGCCTTTCCATGAGTCGTCCCCGCGACGGCGGGGACCCATACTCTCCGGGAAAGTGTTCAAGCTGAGCCATTGCCACAGCGTTCTCAATGGGAGGTCGGTGTCTATGGGTCCCCGCCGTCGCGGGGACGACACCTGCGCTAGCTTCCCGCCTTCAGCGCCTTGTCAATCTCGACCTTGAGCACGCGCGCGAAGTTCTCCGGGGTGATGCCGCCCACCAGCTTGTAGGCGATGCGGCCGTCGCGGCCGACCAGGAAGGTTTCCGGGACGCCGTACACGCCCCATTCGATAGCGCCGCGGCCGTTGGCATCGACGCCGACGATGCCGAACGGATTGCCGTAGCGGCCGAGGAAGCGCCGGGCGTTGTCGGGCGCGTCCTTGTAGTTGATGCCGACCAGTTGCAGCCTCTTGTCCTGGCCAAGCTGGGTCAGCAGCGGCGCTTCCTCGTGGCAGGGCACGCACCACGACGCCCAGACATTGACGAGGCTGACCTTGCCGATGAAGGCCGCAGGATCGAGCCCGGGCACCGGCGCGCCATTGGCCGTGAGGCCTTCCAGCGCCGGCAGCGCGGTCTGCGGCGCCGGCCGGCCGATCAGGGCCGAGGGCAGCTTCGAGGGGTCGCCGGAGCCGAGCTTGAACCAGAACAGTGCCGCCATCGCCGCGAAGGCCAGCAGCGGCAGCGCCATCAGCCAGGAGCGGCGCTTGGGAAGGGCCTGCTCGCTCATGACATGTCCGTGGCACTGCGGCCGGAGCGGCGGACGATGCCGCTGGCCTCGAGTGCGCGCAGACGCTGCGTCTGGCGCCGATGGTCGATGGCGATCCAGACGATCAGGATCACCACCACGGCTGCCACCAGCGCGTAGGATGTGACGATGAAGGAAGCGTAGGGACCAAGAGTCATCACGGCAGCGCCGGCCGCTGGCTGGCCTGCTGCATCTGCAGCGTGCGCACGCGCCGGCGCAGGATCTCGTTGCGCATGGCGGCGAGATGCAGGGTGATGAACAGCAGCGAGAACGCCACCGCCATCACCAGCAGCGGAATCAGGAAGGCCTTGTCGAGCGACGAACCGCCCATCCGCATCACCGAGGCCGGCTGATGCAGCGTATTCCACCAGTCGACCGAGAACTTGATGATCGGGATATTGATGGCGCCGACAAGCGTCAGGATCGCTGCCGCGCGCGCCGCGCGCGAGGGATCCTCCACCGCACGCCACAGCGCGATCAGGCCGAGATACATCAGGAACATGATCAGCACCGAGGTCAACCGCGCGTCCCATTCCCAATAGGTGCCCCACATCGGCCGGCCCCACAGCGAGCCGGTGACCAGCGCGAGAAAGGTGAAGGCGGCGCCGATCGGCGCGGCAGCCTTGGCGGCGACGTCGGCGAGCGGATGGCGCCAGACCAGCGTGCCCAAAGCGGCGAGGCTCATGACGCCCCAGACGAACATCGACAGCCAGGCGTTGGGCACGTGGATGAACATGATCTTGACGGTGGCGCCCTGCTGATAGTCGTCCGGCGCCATCGCCGACTGATACAGCCCGATTGCGAGCAGGACAGCGGTCACGCCGGCCAGCCACGGCAGCAGCCTCGTGGTCAGCGACAGGAATCTGGTGGGATTGGCGAGGTCGGTCAGGGTCATGGCGGGGTTATAGCAGTCCGGCGGGCGATGTCAGGAGGATCCAGATCAATGTTTGGCGACCGTCGTTGCGGCCATTGCGCCGTCAGACGCGCAGCCGCGGCAGCAGACCGAGCGCATTGTCGCGCTCAATCCGCTTCAGATCGCGCGCCTCAAAGCCGCAATTGGCGAGATTGCCAACGTGCTCCGGTGCGGTTCGGTACGGAAAGTCGGTGCCGAACACGATCTGCGAGGTTTCGATCAGGTCTCGCAGCGCGCCCATGGCGGCGGGATTCGAGGCCTGCGCGGTGTCATAGAACAGCTTGCGCAGTGCGGTCCGCACCCCTCCCGGCACCATCTTGGCAGCCTGCGGCTGGCGGGCGAGGAATTCGAAGCGTTCGATCAGGAACGGCATGGTGCCGCCGGCATGGGAGAAGATGAACTTGATGTCCGGCCAGCGGTCAGTAGCGCCGGAAAACACCAGGCTGGCGATGGTGCGGGTGGTGTCGGTGCCGAATTCGATCACGTTGTCGGGGATGAAGGGCATCAGGTTGCCGCAGCAGGCTGCGGTGGTGGGATGCACCGAAACCACGGCCTTGCGCCGGTTCAATTCGTCGAAGATCGGCATGAAGATCGCGTCGCCCAGCCACTTGCCTTCGTAGCTGGTGAAGACGCAGACGCCGTCGGCCTTCAGCGTGTCAAAGGCGTGAGCGATCTCGCCCAGCGTGACGTCGGCGTTGAGCATCGGCAAGGCGGCAAACGAGCCGAACCGTCCGGGATGGTCGGCGATCAATTTGGCTGCATACTCATTGCAGCCGCGCGACAGTTTTGCCGAGGCCGCGGCATCGCCGAACCACAGGCCCGGCGTGGAAATCGACAGCATGGCCGTCTGCACGCCGGCCGCATCCATGTCGTCGAGGGACTTTTGCAAGCTCCAGCCGAGCGACGGCGGCGGCAGCTTCACGCGCGGATTGACCGCGGCGATGTAGTCCGGCGGCGTCAGGTGATGATGCACGTCTATGCGGAAAGGCGCCGCGGTAGTCTGCGCGGGCGCCACGCCCGGCAGTGCGGATGCCGCGGCCAGCGCCACGCCGCCGGCGAGGAAGCCGCGCCGGCTGACGCCGCAGCCGCATGACGGGCTATGGGCCTTCAAGAGATTCATCACGCTTTGCTCGTCCCGGTTCCGACAGAATGTATTTTCACTGTTTTCCATTGCCTGACAATCGTGGCCTCAATCCAGCCCGTGGCGCAGGCTGGCCGCCGCCGCGAATGGTCCGATCACCAGGCTGGCGAGGGACAATGCGCAGAGAATGGAAAACGGCGTGCCGAACGACAACGGCCCGGTAATCGCTGCGTTCGATGCGGCGACGCCGAAGATCAGGACCGGGATCGACAGCGGCAGCACCAGCACCGCCAGCAGCAGCCCGCCGCGCTGCAGCGTGACCGCCAAAGCGGCGCCGATCATGCCGGTGAAGGTCAGCGCGGGAGTGCCTGCCAGCAGGGTGACGGCCACCGCCAGGGTGGCGTTGCCGTCGAGGTTGAGCAGCAGGCCGAGCACCGGGGTGGCCAGGATCAGCGGCAGGCCGGCGGCGATCCAGTGCGCCAGCGCCTTGGCGGCGCAGGCCAGTTCCAGAGGGGTGCGGCTCATCAGCAGCAGGTCCAGCGAGCCGTCCTCATGGTCGGCCATGAACAGCCGGTCGAGGGTCAGCAGGCTGGCGAGCAGGGCGCCAAGCCAGAGGATCGCTGGCCCCAGCCGCGCCAGCAGCGCCAGGTCGGGCCCCAGCGCGAACGGCATCAGCACCACCACGGTGAGGAAGAACAGCACGCCGATCAGCGCGCCGCCGCCAACCCGCATGGCGATCCGGATGTCGCGCCGAATGAGGGCGGAGAGGGCGGTCATGAGGCTGGCCTCTTTCTCCCTTCTCCCCCTGTGGGAGAAGGTGGCCGCGCGAAGCGCGGACGGATGAGGGGTTTCTGGGCTCGGAGCGCGTGACACCCCTCACCCGTCTCGAAGTCGCTTCGCGCCTTCGATCCACCCTCTCCCACAAGGGGAGAGGGGAAGACGGGAGCACGCCCAGTTTGTTCAGTGCGCCTCACGCCGCACCCCCGATCATCAATTCGCGGGCGTCGATGCCCAGCGGCGCGTGGGTGGCGGCGACGATCATGCCGCCGCGGCCGAGGTAGTTCGTCATCAGGCCGGCAAAGATGCGCTGGCTGGCGAGATCGAGCGCCGAGGTGGGCTCGTCGAGCAGCCAGATCGGGCGCCACACCGCCAGCAGCCGGGCAATCGACAGCCGGCGGCGTTGGCCGGCGGAGAGAAAGCCTGCCGGCAGCTGCGCGGCGTGGCCGAGGCCGACCGCCGCGATGCATTCGGCGGGGTCGGTGACCTCGCCGCCCAGAAAGTCCGCCCAGAAGGTCAGGTTTTCCGTCACCGTCAGCGCCGGCTTCATGGCGTCGCGGTGGCCGAGGTAGTGCGCCTGTTCGATCAGGGTCAGCTCGGCGTCACCGCCGGCGAGGTCGATGCTACCGTCCGCGATGGCCAGCAGGCCGGCGATCTGCCGCAGCAGCGAGGTCTTGCCGGCGCCGTTGGGGCCGACAATCGCCAGCGCCTCGCCGGTCTCGGCGTGAAAATCGAGCCCGGCAAACACCTCGCGACCGCCCCTGATGCACCTGACGCCGCGTCCCGAAAGCCGCATGGATCCCCATTTCATGTTCGATCCGCACACTCAATCGCATTGCTGCGAGACGATTGTCGCTGTGGCGGCGCTCCTAGAAAGATTCTATAAGCCGGAACTTGATGCAGCACACAATCGGCGCCTGCAAGCCAATCAGGCCGTGGTTGCAACGGTGTATTGATACCTTTTGCCGGGTATCCCTGAAACGATGAATTGGGACCGCCTCATATGACCTCGCTCGACAGCTTCAAGTGCCAGAAGACCCTCAAGGTTGGCGCCAAGACCTATGTCTATTACAGCCTTCCTCTGGCCGAAAAGAACGGTCTGACGGGCATTTCCAAGCTGCCCTATTCGATGAAGGTGCTGCTGGAAAACCTGCTGCGCCACGAGGACGACCGCACCGTCAAGAAGGCCGATATTCTCGCCGTCGCCAAATGGCTGAAGAAGCGCAAGCTCGAGCATGAAGTGTCGTTCCGCCCCGCGCGCGTGCTGATGCAGGATTTCACCGGCGTCCCCGCGGTGGTCGATCTCGCCGCGATGCGCAACGCCATGCAGGCGCTTGGCGGCGACGCCGAGAAGATCAACCCGCTGGTCCCCGTCGATCTGGTGATCGATCACTCGGTGATCGTGAACTTCTTCGGCGACAACAAGGCGTTCGGCAAGAACGTCGCCGAGGAATACAAGCAGAACCAGGAGCGCTACGAATTCCTGAAGTGGGGCCAGAAGGCGTTCTCGAACTTCTCGGTGGTGCCGCCCGGCACCGGCATCTGCCATCAGGTCAATCTCGAATATCTTGCCCAGACGGTGTGGACCAAGAAGCAGAAGATGACCGTCGGCAAGAAGACCGCGACCTATGAGGTCGCCTATCCCGACACGCTGGTCGGTACCGATTCGCACACCACCATGGTCAACGGCCTTGCCGTGCTCGGCTGGGGCGTCGGCGGCATCGAGGCGGAAGCCGCGATGCTCGGCCAGCCGCAGTCGATGCTGCTGCCGGAAGTGATCGGCTTCAAGCTGTCGGGCGCGCTCAAGGAAGGCGTCACCGCCACCGACCTGGTGCTCACCGTCACCCAGATGCTGCGCAAGCAGGGCGTGGTCGGCAAGTTCGTCGAGTTCTTCGGCCCCGGTCTCGACTTCCTGTCGGTGGCCGACAAGGCGACCATCGCCAACATGGCGCCGGAATACGGCGCCACCTGCGGCTTCTTCCCGGTCGATGCCGCGACGCTCGACTATCTCAAGACCTCCGGCCGCAAGGCGGATCGCGTCGCGCTGGTCACCGCCTATTCCAAGGCGCAGGGCCTGTTCCGCACCGCCAAGTCGGCGGATCCGGTGTTCACCGAAACGCTGAAGCTGGACCTCGGCGACGTGGTGCCGTCGATGGCCGGACCGAAGCGTCCGGAAGGCCGCGTCGCGCTGCCGGCGATTGCCGAAGGCTTCGCCGCTGCAATGACCGCGGAATACAAGAAGGCCACCGACCACGACAAGCGCTTCAAGGTCGAGGGCAAGAATTTCGATCTCGGTCATGGCGACGTGGCCATCGCCGCGATCACCTCGTGCACCAATACCTCCAATCCCTCGGTGCTGATCGGTGCCGGCCTGCTGGCCCGCAAGGCGGTGGCGCTGGGCCTCAAGACCAAGCCGTGGGTGAAGACCTCGCTGGCCCCGGGCAGCCAGGTGGTTGCCGAATATCTGGCGAATTCCGGCCTGCAGCTCGACCTCGACAAGGTCGGCTTCAACCTGATCGGCTTCGGCTGCACCACCTGCATCGGCAATTCCGGTCCGCTGCCGGAGGAGATTTCCAAGTCGATCAACGACAACGGCATCATCGCCGCCGCCGTGCTGTCGGGTAACCGCAACTTCGAAGGCCGCGTCTCGCCGGATGTGCAGGCCAACTACCTGGCGTCGCCGCCGCTGGTGGTCGCCTATGCGCTGGCCGGCACCGTGACCAAGAACCTCGCGGTCGAGCCGATCGGCAACGGCAAGGACGGCAAGCCGGTCTATCTGAAGGATATCTGGCCGACCACGAAGGAGATCAACGCCTTCATGAAGAAGTACGTCACTGCGGCGATCTTCAAGAAGAAGTATGCCGACGTGTTCAAGGGCGACACCAACTGGCGCAAGATCAAGACGGTGGAGAGCGAGACCTACAAGTGGAACATGGGTTCGACCTATGTGCAGAACCCGCCCTACTTCGAAGGCATGAAGCGCGAGCCGGAAGCCATCGTCGATGTGGTCGATGCGCGCATTCTCGCGGTGTTCGGCGACAAGATCACCACCGACCACATCTCCCCCGCCGGCGCCATCAAGCTGACCTCGCCGGCCGGAAAGTATCTGTCGGAACACCAGGTGCGTCCGGCCGACTTCAACCAGTACGGCACGCGGCGCGGCAACCATCAGGTGATGATGCGCGGCACCTTCGCCAACATCCGCATCAAGAACTTCATGCTGAAGGGTGTCGACGGCAACATTCCGGAAGGCGGCTTCACCAAGCACTGGCCCGACGGCGAGCAGATGTCGATCTACGACGCCGCGATGAAGTACCAGGCCGAGAAGGTGCCGTTGGTGGTGTTCGCCGGCGCCGAATACGGCAACGGTTCGTCGCGCGACTGGGCGGCCAAGGGCACCCGCCTGCTCGGCGTGCGCGCGGTGGTCTGCGAGAGCTTCGAACGCATCCATCGCTCGAACCTGGTCGGCATGGGCGTGCTGCCACTGACCTTCGAGAACGGTACGTCATGGAAGTCGCTCGACCTGAAGGGCGACGAGACGGTCACCATCCGCGGCCTGCAGGGCGACCTGAAGCCTCGGCAGATGCTGACCGCGGAGATCGTGTCGGCTGACGGCACGCTGCGCCGGGTGCCCTTGCTGTGCCGCATCGATACGCTCGACGAACTGGAATATTACCGCAACGGCGGTATCCTGCAGTATGTGCTGCGGCAGCTGGTGGCGTGAAATACGTAATGCGACCCATTGCCTCACTGCGAAGTGAGTGGTGAGTGAACGGAAGGCGGCCTATGAAGGGCCGCCTTCGGGCATTTGGAAGCTTGGACGTGCTAGCGACGTCGGTGGATGGCGTGTTCTGGTTCTAGCGTGGCAACAATGATGATGGCCTGTAGCGGCATATCCCGATGGTCGGTTGCGATCAGCGCCTGTGCCATCGTTACATGGGTGACCTCCGCGTCCGCCGAACCGCGTGCGGTCGTCGAACTTTTCACCTCGCAGGGTTGTTCATCCTGTCCGCCGGCGGACAAGATCGTCGGCGAACTGGCGAAGGATCCGTCGGTTATCGCACTGAGCATGCCGATTGATTACTGGGACTATCTCGGCTGGAAGGACACGCTGGCGGATTCGCGCTTCAGCGCGCGTCAGAAGGCCTATTCGCACATGCGCGGCGATCGCGACGTCTACACGCCGCAGATGATCGTCAATGGCGAGCGCCAGGTGATCGGCAGCGATCGCGCGCGCATCGAGAGTGCCATCGAGGAAACCCGCAAGGGTGAGGCCGTGATGTCGGTGCCGGTCTCGATGACTGTTGCCGGCAAGGAGGTCAAGGTCTCGGTGGCAGCTGCGGACAAGAGCGCCGCGCCGTCGCAGGGTGAAGTGTGGATCTGTTCGGTGTCGCGCTCGGTGCCGATCGTCATCGGACGCGGCGAGAATCGCGGTCGCGAGTTGATCTACAACAACGTGGTGCGCAACTGGCTGAAAGTCGGCGACTGGACCGGCTCCGCGGCGAACTGGACCGTGCCGCTGGAAAATGTGTCGCGCGATGGCGTCGACGCCGCCGTGGTCTATGTGCAGAACGGCAGCCGCGACAGACCCGGCGCGATGCTGGGCGCGGCTTTTACGTTGCTGCAGTAGCATTATGCACCGGCTGTCGTCCCCGCGCATGCGGGGACCCAGTAAACGCAGCTGTTGCGGCTCAATCACAGACGACAACGATTACTGGGTCGCCCGCTCCTTGCGCGCAAGTGCGCGCAGGCCGGGCGATGACAACCGCGCCCGCGGCGCGTCCGGGCCCCATGTCGACCCCAAAAGAAAAAGGACCAACTCGCGTTGGCCCTTGAATAGTCTGTAGTCCTGCGACGGGCCCGATCCCAACGGCCACGGGGGGCTGGGGGCTGAGGAATCCGAGACCGGAAGAACCGGGCCCAACGCAGTATCTTCTTGTCGCAACCCAGATGGGCGGTCGGTGGGCGGAAATCGGGCGGCAATAAGATTCCTCTAACGATCCCGTTACACGACATTTCGGCGGCAAAAAGCCCGAGGTGGCCCCCTTGCGGCGGGGCGCCGTCGGCGCGATCATGTCACGGATGTGACGGGGAGGCGCCCATGAGTTCGATGTCGGGGGAGATGGATCCAGGCGAGCCGCGTGCGGCGGATCGCGCCGCAACCAGTCTGGTCACTTTCAACCGCCTTGAACTCAATCGCATTCTCAACCTCTACGGCCGCATGGTATCGGCTGGTGAGTGGCGCGACTACGCTATCGATTTCCTGAGGGACCGCGCGGTATTCTCGGTGTTCCGCCGAGCCTCGGAAGTGCCGATCTATCGTATCGAGAAGGACCCGCGGCTGGCGCGCAAGCAGGGCGCCTACAGCGTGATATCGGCCAGCGGCATGATTTTGCGACGCGGCCACGAGTTGGATCGTGTGCTGCTGGTGATCGACCGCAAACTGGCAGTGGTGTGACGGCAGGCGGGAAGGTTAGGGCAGTGTTCCCGGGCCATCGCCAAGCGCACGCTGCATCATCACGGTGTCGAGCCAGCGGCCGAACTTGAAGCCGACGGCGGGGTGTGTGCCGATCATCTGGAAACCGGCGTTGCGGTGGACGGCGATGGAGCCGGCATTGGCGGAATCGCCGATCACCGCGATCATCTGGCGGAAGCCGCCTGCCTCGCAGTCGGCGATCAGCCGTTGCAGCAGTTGCGCGCCGATGCCGCGCCGCTGCATCGAAGGGTCGAGATAGACTGAATTCTCCACCGTGAAGCGATAGGCCGGGCGCGGCCGGTAGGGCCCGGCATAGGCGTAGCCGGCGACCCGGCCATCCTGCAACGCCACCAGATAGGGAAAGTCGTTGGCGACCAGCGTCTCGAAGCGTCGCGTCATTTCCGTCAGGTCCGGCGGAATCAGCTCGAAGGTCGCAGTGCCCGTCTGCACCGCCTCGTCGTAGATGGCGGTGATGGCGGCAAGGTCGGCGGCGGTGGCGGGGCGGATTTCAGGTTCGGACATGGCACCGAACCTAATTTTACCGGCGGTAAAAGAAAAGCCCCGGCGTCGACCGGCGCGCAGCGCCGCTGGCGCCGCTGTCCGCACAGGGGAGAGGGCTCCCCTCCGCGTATCAGCCCCTCGCCAAGGGTCAGGTCCTTCATTTATTCTACCGTCGGCGCCATGCTCAACGTGGCGCGGCTTTGCCAGATCGGGTGGATTGCGAAAATGGTCAAAACAACCAGGAAGCTCGGCTCATCTGCCGACAGCAAGGCCCCCGGCCTGGCGCCTGCCGGCGCGGCCCGCGACGTGGAAGGGGCGCTGAAGATTCTGGAGGGCAAGGACAAGACGCGCATCATCTTCCACCTGCTTGCCGAGCCGGTGCTGCAACTCGCCCAGCTCGAGCGGGTGATTCCGGCGGCCTCCCAGAAGTTGCTGATTCAGCAGCTGCGGGAGCTCGAGCGGGACGGGCTGGTGCGGCGGGCGGGCGATTCCGAAGTACCGGCCGCGGTGGAATACGCCCTGACCGGGGCGGGGCGGGCGCTGCGTCCGGCGCTGCTGCAACTGCGCGAATGGGCGGCATTGCGCCGGGTCGAGATCTAGCCGCCACGTTGCCGACAAGCAAAAGCCCCGGCCTTGCGGCCGGGGCTCGAGTTTTCAGATCAACCGGGTGGTCAGTCGCGCTGGCCGAGCAACTGCAGCAGCAGCGTGAACAGGTTGATGAAGTTCAAGTACAGCGACAGCGCACCGGTGATCGCCGCACGTTCCGCCACGTCGCCGCCCTGGGAGGCGTAGCCGTAGATGTAATCGTTCTTCAGCCGCTGGGTATCCCAGGCGGTGAGACCCGCGAACACCAGCACGCCGACCACCGAGACGATGAACTGCAGCATCGAGCTCGCCACGAAGATGTTCACGAGGCTCGCGATGATGATGCCGAACAGGCCCATCAGCAGGAACGACCCCATGCCCGTCATGTCACGCTTGGTGGTGTAGCCGTACAGGCTCAACGCACCGAACGAGGCGGCGGTGATGAAGAACACCCGCACGATGGAGGTGTGCGTGTAGACCAGGAAGATCGACGACAGCGAGATGCCCATCAAGGCCGAGAAGGCCCAGAACAGCAGCTGTGCGGTCGCCGGCTTCAGCCGGTTGATGCCGAAGGAGATGGCGAACACCATCGCCAGCGGCGCCAGCATGAACACCCACTTCAGGGGGCTCACGAACATCGCGTAGCCGAACGGCGTCAGATAGGAACTTCCGATCCGGGCGGCGGCGCCCGACGGATCGGCCGTCACGGCCGCCATATAGACACCAAGAGCGGCCAGGCCGGTGATGGCCAGGCCGATGGTCATGTAATTGTAGATGCGCAGCATGTAAGCGCGCAGACCGGCATCGACGGCAGCGGCGTCAACGCGCCCGGCCGCCCGGCCGAAAGGAGAAGCATAGTTGCGGTCTAAGTCCGACATGGTCGAAACCTCGAAGTTGTCCGGCAGCGTGCAAAGGGTTTGCACTGTCGGCGCGAAATCTATCCCAGATACCGGTTCTCGCTGCCATTAAATTTCAGCAATCGATCCGGCGTCTGACCCAATCTGGTATGTGGTAAACTAACACATTCCGCGCAAGCTTCCACGCGTGGCGGAATGTCGCTCCATACTGCCCTCGCGCCAACAAGGCAGCCTGCGGGCCTGTCCGGAGAAGCCTTCTGTGCGCCGAATTCACCCGAAACAAGCCGGATGAAGCTCGATCCGTGCCAAAACGGGTCATAAGTTGCGCAGCACCGATGCCGGTTTCTGGTTCAGCGCGACCAGCGTGCCGGCAAGACCGAGGCCCACTGTGACAATAAGCGCGGCCAGCACCACGCCGGCGGCGCTGCCGGCCTGCCAGACGAAGCTCAGCGTCATCAGTCGCGTCACGATGAGCCAGGCTGCGACGGAACCGGCGAGCACGCCGAACACCGCGGTGGCCAGGCCGATCATCAGATATTCCAGCGCATAGGCGCCGAGCAGCCTTGCCCGGGTCGCACCCAGGGTCTTCAGAATCACCGCGTCGTAGACGCGGTGACGGTGGCCGGCAGCCAGCGCCCCACCGAGCACCAGGATCGCCGACAGCAGCGTCACCGCGCTGGCGCCGCGGATCGCCAGCGTCAGGTTGGTGACGACGCTGCCCACGGCGTCGAGGGCCTCGCGGACCCGCACGCTGGTGATCATCGGGAACGCGTCGGCCACCGCCTTGACGAGACCGGCATCCCTGGCGGGGTCGCCGCCATGGGCTTCGGTGAGCGTGGCGATGTGGGTATGCGGCGCGCCGCGAAACGTGTTGGGCGAGAACACCAGCACGAAATTGATGCCGAGGCTCTGCCAGTCCACCGAACGCATATTGCCGATGGTGGCGGAGATGTCGCGACCGAGCACGTTGACCACCACGGTGTCGCCGATTTTCAACCCCAGCCCGTCGGCGAGCTTCTTTTCGAACGACACCAGCGGCGGACCGCTGTAGTCCGGCGCCCACCATTGGCCCTCGACCACCTTCGACCCCTTGGGCACCTCGCTGGTGTAACTGAGGCCGCGGTCGCTCTGGAGCACCCATTCGGCGTCCGGCGGCGGCTTGAGGTCCTCGGCCTTGACGCCGCGGGCCGACACGATTCGGCCGCGCAGCATCGGGACGTCCTCGACGCTCGATTGCGGCGCCTTGTCCTTGAGGAAGGCGCTGAAGCGGTCGGCCTCGGTGGAGGGAATGTCGATGAAGAAGAACGACGGCGCCTTCTCCGGCAGCGCCGCCATGAACTGCCGGCGCAGATTGCCGTCGATCTGGGTGATGGTCACCAGCACGGTGAGGCCGAGACCCAGCGACATCACCACCGAGGGCGTCAGCGCGCCGGGCCGGTAGATATTGGCGATGGCCAGCCGCAGCATGGTGATTCGCGGACGCGGCAGCCGGCGCGCCAGCGCCATCAGGGCGGAGGCGATGCCGCGCAGCAGGCCGAACACCACGATCGAGGAGACCACGAACACCGCCGCGACCCGCTTGTCGTAGGCGAGCCCGACCACCACGGCGACCAGCAGAGCGATCACCAGTGCCATCCACGCCAGATAGCGCGGCCGCGGCCGGTGGCCCTCGCTGCTCGCGACGTCGCGAAACAGGGCCGCTACCGGCACTTCATGCACGCGCGCCAGCGGCCACAGCCCGAAGGCCAGTGCAGTCAGCAGGCCGTACAGCAGCGACAGCGCCAGTTCGCCGGGATGAACCGCAGGCACCACCGGAAGTGGCAGCAGGCTGCCGAACAGGCCGACGATGATGAAGGGCAGCGCCGCGCCGAGTGCGAGGCCGATCAGCGATCCGACGCCGGCGAGCACCAGCACCTGGGTGAGATAGATCGCGAACACGTCGCGGCCGGTGGCGCCGAGCGCCTTGAACGAGGCGATCACGTCGCGCCTGCGGTCGATATGGCTCTTCACCGCGTTGGCAACGCCGACGCCACCGACCAGCAGCGCGGCAAGGCCCACCAGAGTCAGGAACTGGGTGAAGCGGGTGATGGTGCGCTCGAGCTGCGGCGACGCGTTGTCGCGGGTGCGAATCTCCCAGCCGGCCTGCGGCAAGGCCTTTCGCGCGTCGTCGGCGAGTGCATTGGCGGATGGACTGTTGGCGCCGGCGTCGGGCAGCCGGACGCGATAGGTCCAGCGCACCAGACTGCCGGGCTGCAGTGCGCCGGTAGCGCGCAATGCCGCCTCGCTGACCAGGAAGCGCGGCCCGAAGCCGACGCCGCCCGACAGCTTGTCCGGCTCGGCTGATATCACGCTGCGGATTGCGAAGGTCGCATTGCCGATGCTGACGCGATCGCCAACCTTGAGGTCGAGCCGCGCCAGCAGCGTGGCATCGGCGGCGGCACCATAGGCGCCGTCGCGCTCCGCCAGCAGCTCGCTGACCGGCATGTCGGGGGCCAGCGTGAGCTGGCCGAGCATCGGATAGGTGTTGTCAACGGCCTTGAGCTCGACCAGGCCAAGACGGCCATCGGACGTTTTGGCCATGGCCCGCAACGTAGCGGCGACCGAGACCTTGCCGCGCGCATTGAGCCAGGCCAGTTCGTCAGGCTTCGCCTCGCGCTGGATCAGCGCGAAGGCGGCATCGCCGCCAAGCAGGGTGCGGCCCTCGCGCGCCAGTCCTTCGCTGAGGCTGGCAGCCACCGAGCCGACGCCGGCAATGGCCATCACGCCGAGCGCGATGCAAGCGACGAACACGTAGAAGCCGGACAGTCCGCCGCGCATTTCACGCAGCGCATAGCGCAGAGCCAGCGATGGGCCGCGGCTGCTCGGAACGGTCTCAAGGGCGATGGTCATGTTCAGGCCGTCTCGATCCGGCCCGACCGCAGCCGCACCACGCGATCGCAGCGCTGCGCCAATGCGGTGTCGTGGGTCACCAGCACCAGCGTCATGCCGCGCTCGGCATGCTGGGCGAACAGCAGGTCCACGATCTGCTTGCCGGTGCTCTCATCGAGATTGCCGGTCGGCTCGTCGGCCACCAGGATGGCGGGATCCGGCGCCAGCGCCCGGGCCAGCGCCACGCGCTGCTGCTCGCCGCCGGACAATTGCGTAGGATAGTGATGCAATCGCGCGCCAAGGCCTACGGAGGTCAGCTCGCGCGTGGCGCGCTCGGTAGCGTCAGAACGGCCGGCGAGTTCGAGCGGCACCGCGACGTTTTCCAGCGCGGTCATCGTCGGGATCAGATGAAAGGACTGGAAGACGATGCCAACGTGGCGGCCACGAAACCGTGCGAGGGCGTCCTCGTCGAGGGCATTGAACGCGGTGCCGTTGAGCACCACCTCTCCGCTGTCAGGACGCTCGAGGCCGGCCATCACCATCAGAAGGGTGGACTTGCCGGAGCCCGACGGCCCGATCAGGCCGATCGCTTCGCCTTGGCCGACGCGCAGGCTGATATCCTTGAGGATATGAACCCGCGCCGCGCCGCTGCCGAGCGAGAGGTTGACGTTGGAAATGGAAATGGTGTCCGGACCAAGTCCGGCCAGTGATGAGGCTTCGATGATACTGTCCATGCGGGCTTCATATGGCACTTCCTTTGCGGCGGTCGAGGGGCTGGCGCGCACGTTTCTGTGCCTGATGATCGCCGGGCTGACTGTCGCGGGTCTGACCGCGCCTGCCGCGGCACAGGCGGACGCCACCAAGTCCATCAAACTGGTGGTGCTGGGCGACTCGCTGAGTGCTGGCCTCGGTCTGCCGGGGCCTGCGGCGTTCCCGGCCAGGCTGCAAAAGGCCCTCAAGGACAAGGGGATAGCGGTCGACATGATCAATGCGGGGGTGTCCGGGGACACCACGTCGGGAGGGCTGGGCAGACTCGACTGGTCGATTCCCGAGGGCACCCAGGGCGTGATCCTCGAGCTCGGCGCCAACGACGCCCTGCGCGGCACCGATCCCAAGGTGCCGCGCGCTGCGCTGACGGAAATTCTCAAGCGCCTCAAGGAGCGCAACATCAAGGTTTTGTTGTGCGGCATGCTGGCGCCGCCGAATTACGGCGCCGACTATGCGGCGCAGTTCAATTCGATCTATCCGGACCTGGCGAAGCAATTTGACGTACCCCTGTATCCGTTCTTCCTTGAAGGCGTGGCCGGGGACAGCAAGCTCAATCAAAGCGACGGGATGCATCCGACGGCCGAGGGCGTGGACATTATGGTCCGCAATGTGCTGCCCAGCGTGGAGGCATTCCTCGGCACGATCGGCGGGCAGCCGAGTTGAAAAACAGGCAGCCTCAACCTTAACACCAGGTTTTCCGGGAACCGCGATCCGATCCGGGCGTCTCTGCTTCGCAGAGTCACATAACTACGCTAAAAAAAGCCATCGGTGATTCGTCACCGGCCCTTTTGTTCGGGCATGATCTTCGCCGAGAAGTGCAAGCCACTGTTCGGCGAAGATCGCGCCCCTGCATTGAGGAGCTTACAATGCCGCGTTTGTTCACCGGACTGGAAATACCGGCCGAGATTGGCCAGACCCTCTCCAATTTGCGTGGTGGCCTCCCCGGCGCACGCTGGATCGACCCCGAGAACTATCACGTCACCCTGCGATTCATCGGCGACATCGACGGCATTGCGGCGAATGAAATCGCCTCGCTGCTGGACCGCGTCAACCGCAAGCCGTTCGAGGTCGCTCTGCAAGGCCTGTCCAGCTTCGGCGGCAAGAAGCCGCGCGCGGTGGTGGCGCAGGTGGTGCCGAGCCGACCGCTGATCGAGTTGCAGGCCGAACTCGAACGGTTGATCCGCAAGTGCGGGCTCGATCCCGAGGGGCGCAAATTCATCCCTCACGTGACGCTGGCGCGGTTGCGCGACGCCTCCAACCAGGACGTCGCCGACTATCTCTCAGTGCGCGGCTATTTCCCCACCAAGACCTTCAAGGCGCAGCGCTTCGTGCTGTTCTCGTCGCGCGCCTCCACTGGCGGCGGACCCTATGTGGTGGAGGATGCCTACGCGCTGAGTGCGTGAGGGCGCTTTCCTTTCTTCCCTCCCTTCTCCCCAGCGCGAAGCGAAGCTTCGCTAGGTGGGGGAAGGTGGCGCGGACGAAGTCCGCGACGGCTGAGGGGGCTTCTGCGCGAAACATTACCCCTCCCCCGTCTCCCACAAGGGGAGAGGGAAGAATAGAACTTGAGTGCATATCCCCCCTCCCAATTCACGTCTTGCATTTTCCAATCGCCTGGGGCCGTTAGGCGGCATGTTGACCGTCCCGCCCGCCTCATTCCGCGCCCAATACCAGGCTCTCGTTTCCTCCGGCGCCATCGAGGCGGATCCGGCGCAGGCCGCTGCGGTGGAGACCATCGCCGCCTTCGACGAATCGCTGTCCGGCTACACGCCGCTGCGCAAGCAGAGCTTTCTCGGCCGGCTGTTTGCCGACAAGAACGGCGGACCGCCGCGTGGCCTCTACGTTCACGGCGAAGTCGGCCGCGGCAAGACCATGCTGATGGATCTGTTTTTCGACAGCAGCGATGTCCAGCACAAGCGCCGTGCGCATTTCCACGAATTCATGGCCGACGTGCATGAGCGGATCTATGGCTTCCGCCAGAATATCGCGCGCGGCGAGCTTCCCGACGGCGACGTCATCGCGCTGACGGCGAATTCGATCTTCGACGAGGCCTGGCTGCTGTGCTTCGACGAATTCCATGTGACCGACATCGCCGATGCGATGATCCTGGGGCGGCTGTTCTCGCGACTGTTCGAACTCGGCACCGTGGTCTTCGCCACCTCCAACGTCGAGCCGGTCGATCTCTACAAGGGCGGCCTCAACCGCGCGCTGTTCCTGCCGTTCATCAAGCAGATCGAAGCGCATATGAATGTGATCAGGCTCGACTCGCGCACCGATTTCCGGCTCGAGAAACTGGCCGGCATCAAGACCTGGCTGGTGCCGGCGGACCGAGCGGCCGAAGTGGCCCTCGACAAGGCATGGGCGAAGCTGACCGGCGGCGCGCCGGGCCATCCGCAGGACATCTCGATCAAGGGCCGCGTGCTGCGCGTGCCGCGTGCCGCCCACGGCGTGGCGCGGTTCAGCTTTGCCGATCTGTGCGAAAAGCCGCTTGGCGCGTCGGACTACCTGCGACTGGCGCATGAATACCATACCATCTTCATCGATCGGATTCCGATGATGGACTACGGCGACCGCAACGCCGCCAAGCGCTTCATCGCGCTGATCGACACCTTGTACGACAATGCCGTGAAGCTGATGGCCTCGGCGGCGGGCGAACCGCAGGCGCTCTATCAGGCTTCAGAAGGTTTTGAGGCGATGGAGTTCCAGCGCACCGCCTCGCGGCTGATCGAGATGGGGTCGGAATCCTACCTGGCGCTGCCGCACGGCCGCAAGGATTCCACCGCCAGCGGCTCCAGCAGCGGGCTGGTGGAGACGTAGGACTCCGTCATTCCGGGGCGCGAACGCAAAGCCCGGGCGAACCCGGAATCTCGCGACGTTCGGACCCTCGCCATTCCCTGCCACTCCAAGCGGAGTGGCCGAGGCTCGCGTGCGGCTGACGCCGCCCGGCCCGGAACGACGAACTTTGCCGCCAAAAAATGCAATGCAGCCCGGCGCGCTCGGCAGCGGCCCGTTACGGCCAATTATTGAGCCGGCCGCGACTTGAACGGTTCCTGCGAAAGGGATAACCAGCCACTCAGAATTCCTCCCTTCCTCCTCCCCGGGCTTAAAGGACACATTTCCCATGGCGCGCGACAAGATTGCATTGATTGGCTCCGGTCAGATCGGCGGAACGCTTGCTCACCTCATCGGCCTGAAAGAACTGGGCGACGTGGTGATGTTCGACATCGCCGAGGGCGTGCCGCAGGGCAAGTCGCTGGATATCGCGCAGTCCTCGCCGGTCGACGGCTTCGACGCCAAGTTCACCGGCGCCAATTCCTATGAGGCGATCGAGGGCGCCAGCGTCGTGATCGTCACCGCCGGCGTGCCGCGCAAGCCGGGCATGAGCCGCGACGATCTGCTCAGCATCAACCTCAAGGTGATGGAGCAGGTCGGCGCCGGCATCAAGAAGTATGCCCCCGACGCCTTCGTCATCTGCATCACCAACCCGCTCGACGCCATGGTCTGGGCGCTGCAGAAGTCCTGCGGCCTGCCAGCCAAGAAGGTCGTCGGCATGGCCGGCGTGCTGGATTCGTCGCGCTTCCGCCTGTTCCTCGCCGATGAGTTCAACGTCTCCGTGGAAGACGTCACCGCCTTCGTGCTCGGCGGCCACGGCGACACCATGGTGCCGCTGGTGAAGTATTCGACGGTGGCCGGCATTCCGCTGCCCGACCTGATCAAGATGGGCTGGACCTCGCAGGCTCGCCTCGACGAGATCGTCGACCGCACCCGCAACGGCGGCGCCGAGATCGTCAACCTGCTGAAGACCGGCTCGGCGTTCTACGCACCCGCCGCCTCGGCTATCGCCATGGCCGAGAGCTACCTGCGCGACAAGAAGCGCGTGCTGCCCTGCGCCGCCTATCTCAACGGCGAATACGGCGTGAAGGACATGTATGTCGGCGTTCCCGTGGTGATCGGCGCCAAGGGCGTCGAGCGCATCGTCGAGATCGAGCTGGTCGGCAAGGACCGCGAAGGTTTCGACAAGTCGGTTGCCTCGGTGCAGGGCCTGGTCGATGCCTGCAAGAAGATCGCCCCCGACCTGCTCGGCGGCTAAGTCCAAATTCGATGAACCGGCACCCTTGGGGTGCCGGTTCTGCATCTGGCGACGCTGGCAGGCACCACCACGAACCTTGGGCCCACCAGCACTTCGACATTGACCTCTGTTACTTTGACTTGCGGCATGCGTGGTATACGTTATGCCAGACCAAAGTGACGCAGATTCCAGGTTCACCATCCGGGGTTCGGGAGCAACTATATGAATATCCATGAATATCAGGCGAAGGCCGTGCTGAAGGATTTCGGCGTGCCCGTCTCCAAGGGCGTGCCGATCCTGCGCGCCGAAGATTCCGACGTCGCCGCCAAGCAGCTCGGTGGTCCGATCTGGGTGGTGAAGAGCCAGATCCATGCCGGCGGTCGCGGCAAGGGCAAGTTCAAGGAAGCCTCCGCCGGCGACAAGGGTGGCGTTCGCCTCGCCAAGTCGATCGACGAGGTCAACCAGTTCGCCAGGGAAATGCTCGGCGCGACGCTGGTGACCGTGCAGACCGGCCCCGCCGGCAAGCAGGTCAACCGCCTCTACATCGAGGACGGCTCCGACATCGAGAAGGAATTCTACCTGTCGCTGCTGGTCGACCGCGAGACCTCCCGCGTGGCCTTCGTGGTGTCCACCGAAGGCGGCATGAGCATCGAGGACGTCGCCCACGACAGCCCTGAGAAGATCATCACCTTCTCGGTCGACCCGGCCACCGGCGTGATGCCGCATCACGGCCGCACCGTGGCGCAGGCGCTCGGACTGAAGGGCGATCTCGCCAAGCAGGCCGAGAAGCTGATCACCCAGCTCTATACCGCGTTCATCGCCAAGGACATGGACATGCTGGAGATCAATCCGCTGATCGTCTCCAAGACCGGCGAATTGAAGTGCCTGGACGCCAAGATGTCGTTCGACAGCAACGCGCTGTATCGCCATCCGGAGATCGTGGCACTGCGTGACATCTCCGAGGAAGACTCCAAGGAGATCGAGGCCTCGAAATATGACCTCGCCTACATCGCGCTCGACGGCACCATCGGCTGCATGGTCAACGGCGCCGGCCTGGCGATGGCCACCCTCGACATCATCAAGCTGTACGGCGAGAGCCCGGCCAACTTCCTCGACGTCGGCGGCGGTGCCACCGAGGAGAAGGTGACCGAGGCGTTCAAGATCATCACGTCCGATCCCAACGTGAAGGGCATCCTCGTCAACATCTTCGGCGGCATCATGAAATGCGACATCATCGCCGCCGGCGTCGTCGCCGCGGTGAAGACCGTCGGCCTCAAGGTGCCGCTCGTGGTTCGCCTCGAAGGCACCAATGTCGAGGAAGGCAAGAAGATCATTCGTGAGAGCGGCCTGAACGTATTGCCGGCGGACGACCTCGACGACGCTGCGCAAAAAATCGTCAACGCCGTGAAGGGAAAGTAAGCCGATGTCAGTTCTGATCGACAAGAACACCAAGGTCATCTGCCAGGGTTTTACGGGCAAGAACGGCACCTTCCACTCCGAGCAGGCGATCATCTACGGCACCAAGATGGTCGGCGGCACCTCGCCGGGCAAAGGCGGCTCGACGCATCTCAACCTGCCGGTGTTCGACACCGTGGCCGAAGCACGCGACAAGACCGGTGCCGATGCATCGGTGATCTACGTGCCGCCGCCGGGCGCCGCCGATGCCATCTGTGAAGCGATCGATGCGGGCATCCCGCTGATCGTCTGCATCACCGAAGGCATCCCGGTGCTCGACATGGTGCGCGTCAAGCGTTCGCTGTGCGGCTCCAAGTCCCGCCTGATCGGGCCGAACTGCCCGGGCGTCGTCACCGCCGGCGAATCGAAGATCGGCATCATGCCGGCGAACATCTTCAAGCCCGGCAATGTCGGCATCCTGTCGCGCTCCGGCACGCTGACCTACGAAGCCGTGTTCCAGACCACCCAGGCCGGCCTCGGCCAGACCACGGCGGTCGGCATCGGTGGCGACCCGGTCAAGGGCACCGAGTTCATCGACATTCTCGAGATGTTCCTGGCCGACGACAACACCCACTCGATCATCATGATCGGCGAGATCGGCGGCTCGGCGGAAGAAGACGCCGCGCAGTTCATCAAGGACGAAGCCAAGCGCGGCCGCAAGAAGCCGATCGTCGGCTTCATCGGCGGCGTCACCGCACCTCCCGGACGGCGCATGGGCCATGCTGGCGCCATCGTCTCCGGCGGCAAGGGCGATGCGCAGAGCAAGATCGCGGCGATGAAGTCCGCGGGTTTCGCGGTGTCGCCATCCCCGGCACGATTGGGCACGACGCTGGTGGAATTGCTGAAGGGCTAGGGTCTAGCGCTGCTATCAAAATGAAAAGGCCCGCTCGCGAGAGCGGGCCTTTTTCTTTCTTCCTTCTCCCCTTGCGGGAAAAGATCGCGCGGACGAAATCCGCGTCGGATGAGGGGTGAGGCAGAGCTCGGGGCTACCCCTCACCCGGCCTCGCTTCGCGCGTCCACCCTCTCCCACAAGGGGATAGGGAAGAAAGGCAGTTACTCCGCCGCCTGCAGCTGCTTCTCGCCAACTGTCGGGAGGCCTTCCTCGATCGGATACTTGTTGTCTCGCGACCATTCGTTCCAGGAGCCGAAATACATCCTGACATCGGCGACGCCGGCATTCTTCAGCGCCAGGAACGTGTTCGACGCACGCGCGCCCTTGAAGCAGTACAGATACACCGTGGTCGACGGCGTGATGCCGACGGTGGCGCATTCGGCGAGGATCTCGTTCTTCGACTTGAAGCGCGGGCCTTCGCCGGTCGGCTTCATCATGCGGTACCATTCGATCCAGACAGCGCCGGGGATGCGGCCCATGCGCGGGCAGAAATCCTTGCCGTAGGGCGAGGAGCTTTCGCCGATCCATTCATCGACGTCGCGCACGTCGAGGATGGCGATGCCGGGATTGTCGAGCGCAGCCATCATGGTTGCAGCGTCGATCAGGATCGACCCGGCCTCGGGCTTGACCTTGAAACCGGCAGGGGTAGGCGAGGGCACCTCGGTGGTGGTGGGCAGGCCCTTGGCGACCCACGCGTCATAGCCGCCGTGCAGCACCTTGATCTTCGGATAGCCCAGGAACTCGAGCAGGAAATAGCCGCGGCAGGACTGGCCGAAGCCGGAATTCATCGACTGCTCGTAGATCACCGCGGTCTCCGCGCCGGACAGGCCGGCATTGCCGAAGGCATCGGCGAACTTCTTCTTCAACTCCTCCATGCCCTCGGGCGTCGACGTGGCGAGGAAGGTGAAAATCTCATGGAGATTGACGGCGCCGGGAATGTGCCCGGCGGCATAGGCGTCGGGATTGCGGGTGTCGATGATGACGCAGGGTTCGGATTTCACGAACGTTGCGAGTTCGTCTGCGGAAATCAGGATTTCAGCCATTAGCAAAGCCTCCACTGGGTTGATGTCTTGCCGAATTGGGACCGTCATGCCGTGAGGTAAATCAAACGCCTTGGGTCTCTCCCGGGTGTTCGCGCGCATTGTCTGCGAGCATTTTTCTGAGTTGCTTGGTGGCGGGGGTGACGATCGCCACGAAGTAGGCTTCGCGCAGCCGCCTTTGGGCGCGGTGCGATTTCAGGTAGCCGCGCGCGCCACAATGCAGCATCGCGGCATGCGCCGCGGCGACCGCGGCATCGCCGCCGCGCAGCCGCAGGTCGACGACCTGGCGCCAGTAGGCGTTGCCGGTGTCATACGGCGTGGCGGCAAGCTGCATCGTCTCGGCCTCCATGTCGGCGAGTACCGCGGCGAAGTCGGCGGGCTGCTGCGGCAGGAAGCAATTGACGTGGGCCAGCGACGGCTGGACGCTGTGCATGATCGCAACGCAGTCGCGGACCAGGCCAAGCCCCATGCCCATCTGCATCAGGATGAAGCCGGCGCGGATCTTCCTGACGAACGGCATGGCGGGCGCCGCCAGCACTTGGTCGTCGGGGATGAAGGCATCGCGGAACTGCACGGCATAGGTGCCGGTGCCGTCCATGGCGAGGAACGGCTTGCACGGCGTCAACGTGACATTGGCCTCGGCGCAATCGGCGAGGAACATCACCTGCTCGCCGTCCTCGGTCTCGAAGATGGTGCCGAACATGTGGTCGGGGCCGAGATTGGACACCCAGGGCAGCGCGCCGCGCACCAGATAGCCGCCGTCGACGCGACGGCCCTTCAGCTTCAGCTTCTCGATGCCGAAGAAGCTCTTCATCGGATTGGACAGGCCGGTGCCGCCGAGCAGTTTGCCGCTCGCGGCGTTCGCGAGGTACCTAGCTTTCAGCGCGGCGTTGTCGGAGTTGAGGATGTACCAGACCAAAGTGTCCTGGCACCACGCCATGAAGGCGCTGGCGCCGCAGGTCTCGGCGATGGCGGAAATGCCACTGATGGTATCGCGGAGGTCGGCATGGGCCGACCAGGCGCCGATCTCGCCGAACTTCCGCAGCGCCTGGTCGGGATAGATGCTGCCGTCATCGATCTCCGCGGCGATCGGCGCCAGTTCGGTTCTTGCGAGGGCTGCGATGCGGTCGGCAAGTGCGCCGACGTCGGAGGCGATGTCGTCGGGGCGTTTGAGAGCAGCCGATGTTGTCATTCCGGTCTCCGCGTCTTTCGCTTGAGGCAACGAAAAAGGCGGCCGCATCGCTGCGGCCGCCTTGGCACTCAGGCCGAGACTTCGAGGTTGACCGGCCGGGTAAAGGTGTTGGCGACCGGCGACCATTTTTTGACGTGGGTGATCAGTGCGTCGATCTCGCTTTGCGGAACGCCCTCGCATTCCATGTCGACCTTGATGCGGACGTCGGTGAAGCCGACCGGCTTCTCGCTGACGTCGCCGGTGCCCCACACCGCGGTGATGTTGAGGTCGCCCTCGAGCTGCAGTTCGAGCTTGTTGACGATCCAGCCGCGATGCACCGCGTTGGCATGCAGGCCGACGGCGATGCAGGAGCCCAGTGCCGCCAATGACGCTTCCGACGGATTGGGCGCGGTGTCGTCGCCGAGCAGTGCCGGCGGTTCGTCGACAATATAAGGCGGCAGGTTGCGGATGTAGTTGGCGTGGCGGAACTTGCCCTCGGCCACCGTCTTGCACTTCAGCGTCTTGATGACGTTGGGATTGGCTTTGCCGTTGGCGATCAGCTGCTCGAGACCGCCTCTGTCGATCGGCGCGAGGCATCCGGTCAGGACGGTTTTGGGGGCCAGTGCGGTCATGTTGGTTTTCTCCCTTGGGCGGATAGATACAGAACGTTCTGTAGCTTTGCAGAAAGCGTGCCACGGCGAGGCCCGGGGAATAGACGTGAATTTACAGTCAGTTAAGAATTAGGCGGGAAATCAGGTCAGGTCCCGCTGCTGCGAAACGCGTCACTCCGGCGCTCACCAGCACCAATTTTGCGCAGTTGCCGAACGTTGCTTGCGCCGTGTGCACGCCATGTCATATGAACGGATATGACCGATGCGATCCCGCATGAGACGTTAGCCGACGTCCCGGATGTGCTGCGCGTAACGCCGCGCGACCGGTTGATGCAGGCGGCGACGCGCCTGTTCTGCAAGCACGGCATCAACGCCACCGGCATCGACACCATCGTCCATGAGGCCGGGACCGCCAAGACCACCCTGTACAAGCTGTTCGGCTCCAAGAGCGACCTCGTCGAGGCTGTCCTGCTGTCGGAAAGCCGGATCTGGCGCGACTGGTTCATCGCCGCGGTCGAAGCAGGCAGTTCCCCGCGTGAGAAGCTCGACTCGATATTCCCGGTGCTGAAGAGCTGGTTCAGCGAGGAGGACTATTACGGTTGCGTCTTCATCAATGCGGTCGGCGAGCACGACAAGGACGAGACCCGGCTGCGCGCCATCACCCTGCAGCACAAGTCGTTCATCCTCGCTTATATTGCCGGCCTGGCCCGTGGCGCCGGCGCCGGCGATCCCGACGCGCTGGCCCACCAGCTCGGCATCCTGATGGACGGCGCCATCGTCGCCGCCATGGTCACCCGCGACCCCGGGATTGCCGATGCGGCGGGCATCGCCGCCAACGCGCTGTTGAACGAAGCCTGTGGCCGGGCACCCCGCAGATCTGCCCGGCGCTCTGCCGTCAAGGCGCTGGCAACCCAAGATAATTTTACCGTCCGCTAACCCCGATCCCATTCGCACGAGATCTTGAATTTCTATTCAGAGTTTGGCTCTTTTCGGCGGGTATATTTGGCTTAAATAGGTTAGAAGAACCGCCACTCCGGCCGCCGGGAAACCGATCGGCCCATTTCCGCGCGACGCTCATCATCAGGACGCAATCATGTCTCGCCAGGACGCGAATGCCGCATTTGCCCTCTCCTCCTTTCTGCAGGGAGCCAATGCCACCTACATCGACGAACTCTACGCCCGCTTTGAGAAGGATCCCGCCTCGGTCGATCCCGAGTGGCAGGAGTTTTTCAAGAGCCTGAAGGACGCGCCTGCCGACGTGCAGAAGAACGCCAAGGGGCCATCCTGGGAGAAGGCCAACTGGCCGCTGACGCCGAGCGACGATCTGACCTCCGCGCTCGACGGCAACTGGGCGCAGGTCGAGAAGGCGATGGGCGCCAAGATCGCCGCCAAGGCGGGTGCCGCCAAGTCCGACGGCGCCAAGGCGCCGAGCGCCGAGCCCGGCTCGCCGGACATCTTCCAGGCGACCCGCGATTCGGTCCGCGCTTTGATGCTGATCCGCGCCTACCGCATGCGCGGCCACTTCCACGCCAATCTCGATCCGCTCGGCATCGAAGGCCAGAAGGACCACGAGGAGCTCGATCCGCGTTCCTATGGCTTCAGCGACGCCGACTACGACCGCAAGATCTTCCTCGATCACGTCCTCGGCCTTGAATACGGCACGCTGCGCGAGATCGTCGCGATCTGCCAGCGCACCTATTGCCAGACGCTCGGCGTCGAATTCATGCACATCTCAAATCCCGCGCAGAAGTCGTGGATCCAGGAGCGCATCGAAGGCCCCGACAAGGAAATCAGTTTTACCCGCGAAGGTCGCCGCGCGATCCTGATGAAGCTGGTCGAGGCCGAGGGCTTCGAGAAGTTCTGCGACGTCAAGTTCACCGGCACCAAGCGCTTCGGTCTCGACGGCGCGGAATCGCTGATTCCGGCGCTGGAGCAGATCATCAAGCGCGGCGGCAATCTCGGCGTCCGCGACATCGTCGTCGGCATGCCGCATCGCGGCCGCCTCAACGTGCTGACCCAGGTGATGGGCAAGCCGCATCGCGCGCTGTTCCATGAATTCAAGGGCGGCTCCGCCAATCCCGACGAGGTCGAAGGCTCCGGCGACGTCAAGTACCATCTCGGCGCGTCGTCGGACCGCGAGTTCGACAACAACAAGATCCATCTGTCGCTGACCGCCAACCCGTCGCATCTCGAGATCGTCGATCCCGTGGTGCTCGGCAAGGTGCGCGCCAAGCAGGACCAGAACGGCGATCCGCCGGATCAGCGCATTTCGGTGCTGCCGCTGCTGATGCATGGCGACGCCGCCTTCGCCGGCCAGGGCGTGGTCGCGGAATGCTTTGCGCTGTCCGATCTCAAGGGCTACCGCACCGGCGGTTCGATCCACTTCATCGTCAACAACCAGATCGGCTTCACGACCTATCCGCGCTACTCGCGCTCGTCGCCCTATCCGTCGGATGTGGCGAAGATGATCGATGCGCCGATCTTCCACGTCAACGGCGACGATCCGGAAGCGGTGGTCTTTGCTGCCAAGATTGCCATCGAATTCCGGCAGAAGTTCCACAAGCCTGTCGTCATCGACATGTTCTGCTATCGCCGCCACGGCCACAACGAAGGCGACGAGCCGGGTTTCACCCAGCCGGTGATGTACAAGAAGATCGGCGCGCATCCGTCGACGCTGGACATCTACGCCAAGCGGCTGGTCGCCGACGGCGTGATGACCGACGGCGAGATCGACAAGGCCAAGGCTGACTGGCGCGCCCGTCTCGACGCCGAGTTGGAAGCAGGCAGTGGCTACAAGCCGAACAAGGCCGACTGGCTCGACGGCAAGTGGGCGGGCTTCAAGTCAGCCGATCAGGAAGAGGATCCGCGCCGCGGCGTTACCGGCGTTGACCTTGATGTGCTGAAGGATATCGGCAGCAAGATCACCAAGGTTCCCGACGGTTTCCGCGCTCATCGCACCGTCCTGCGCTATCTCGACAACCGCGCCAAGACCATTGACAGCGGCGCAGGCATCGATTGGGCAACCGGCGAGGCTTTGGCATTCTGCACCCTGATGAGCGAAGGCCACCACGTACGCCTGTCCGGTCAGGACTCGGAGCGTGGCACCTTCTCGCAGCGCCACTCGGTGCTGTTCGATCAGGAAGACGAAAGCCGCTACACGCCGTTCAACCATCTCGGACCGAACCAGGGCCACTACGAAGTCATCAACTCGCTGCTGTCCGAAGTCGCGGTGCTCGGTTTCGAATACGGCTATTCGCTGACCGAGCCGACGGCGCTGACCATGTGGGAAGCGCAGTTCGGCGATTTCGCCAACGGCGCGCAGGTGGTGTTCGACCAGTTCATCTCCTCGGGTGAGCGCAAGTGGCTGCGCATGTCCGGCCTGGTCTGCTTGCTGCCCCATGGCTACGAAGGCCAGGGCCCGGAGCATTCCTCTGCGCGCCTCGAGCGCTTCCTGCAGATGTGCGCCGAAGACAACATGCAGGTGGTCAACGTCACCACGCCGGCGAACTATTTCCACGTGCTGCGTCGCCAGCTCAAGCGCGAGATCCGCAAGCCGCTGATCGTGATGACGCCGAAGTCACTGCTGCGCCACAAGCGTGCGGTGTCGACCCTCGACGAACTCGGCCCCGGCTCGACCTTCCACCGCATCCTGTTCGACGATGCGGAGAAGCTGCCGGACGAGAAGATCAAGCTTCAGCCCGATGCCAAGATCCGTCGCGTCGTGCTGTGCTCGGGCAAGGTCTATTACGACCTCTACGAGGAGCGCGAGAAGCGCGGCGTCGATGACATCTACCTGCTGCGCGTCGAGCAGCTCTATCCGGTGCCGCTGAAGGCGTTGGTGCAGGAGCTGAGCCGCTTCAAGGGCGCCGAATTCGTCTGGTGCCAGGAAGAGCCGCGCAACATGGGCGCGTGGCACTTCATCGAGCCCTATTTCGAATGGGTGCTCAACCAGATCGACGCCACCCACAAGCGGCCGCGCTATGTCGGACGCGCTGCCTCGGCAGCGACGGCCACCGGCCTGATGTCCAAGCATCTCGCGCAGCTCAAGGCCTTCCTCGACGAGGCGCTGAGCTAACCATCCGCAATTCGGCGATGCCCCGCGCCAGCGGGGCATTCGCGTACCCGCATCACTCGATCGAATTCAGGCGTGGATGGCCGGACAAGCCCCGCCATGACGCAAGAGGAAAGATACAATGACTGAAATTCGCGTTCCCACGCTCGGCGAGTCCGTGACCGAAGCCACCATCGGCAAGTGGTTCAAGAAGGCCGGCGACTCCGTTGCTGTCGACGAACCCCTGGTTGAGCTCGAAACCGACAAGGTGACCATCGAAGTGCCGGCTCCCTCGGCCGGTGTGCTTGGCGAGATCGTTGCCAAGGACGGCGAGACCGTCGCCGTGGGCGCGCTGCTCGGCCAGATCACCGATGGCGCCGCCGGCGCCAAGGCCGCCCCGGCTGCTGCAGCC
>DATCUS010000075.1:0-24669 GCA_036561845.1 Tardiphaga sp.
GATGCCAGGTGTGCTCGACGGCCCCGCGCCGAACAGTTCGGTGTGGATACGGTCCTTGTCGATGCCCCAGCCGGCGAGGCCCGCAGTCAGTTCACTCATGAAGGCCGCCGGCCCGCAGATGTAAAAATCGGCATCGCGCGGCACGTCGAGTTCGCGAAGCGCCGCCATGTCCAGACGTCCACGAGCATCGAAATCGACGCCTGGCCGATCCGCGGGATCGGGCGCGCTGTAGCGGATGTGGCGGTGACCGCGCAGCAGCATCCCGAGCAGGGATCCGGCTTCCTCGGCAAACGGATGTTCGTGACCATTGCGGGCGCCGTGCAGCCACCACACGGCACGCGGCGATGCCTGCGCCGCCAGTGCATGGAGCATCGCCAGCACCGGCGTCGCGCCCACCCCTGCGCTCAGCAGCATGACGGGCCCGTCGCCCGGTGCGAGCGTGAAGCTGCCGCGCGGCGCGCTGACATCCAGCACGTCGCCCACCTCCACCTTGTCGTCGAGATAGGCGCCCGCTGCACCATGCGGTTCGCGCTTCACGCTGATGCGATAGCAGCGCTCGCCCGACTCACCGGACAACGAATAGCTGCGCAGCAGCGCCGGCGTCCCGGACACCGGCATCAGGCGCAGCACGACGAACTGGCCGGGCAGCGCCGCGCTCAGGGGAAGTTCATCCGTGGGCTCGAGGACCAGCGACATCACGCTGCCGCTCTCCCGCACCTTGCGCGACACCCGCAGCGGGCGGAATCCAGCCCATGCCGGCGGCGGTCCGGACGCCGGCCCGAGCCCGGCATTCCCCGTCGTTACGCCATTCTGTTCCTGCGCGAGCAGCGCCTGCAGCGATGCGCGCCAGCCTGCGCTCAGCGCCGGGATGCGTAGTGCTCGATCGAGCCCGCTGCGGGGGTGACCCGGCCTGTAGAGCAGTGCGTCGATCTCCGCGACCGTCATGCGCTCGGTGCCGCTGCCGACCTGGACGATGGCATCGCCCGCTTCGACCGCACCTTCCTCGAGAACACGCAGATAGAAGCCAGGCCTGCCGCGCGCCACCAGCAGCGCCGCCATCTGCGGCTCGTTCATGCGGATGCCGACCCGATAGCAGGTTACGCGCGGCTGCGTCACCTCGAACAGCGCGCCACCGATCCGGTAGCGGCCGCCGATGCAGACCTCATCGTCCGGCAGGCCTTCGACGGTGAAATTCTCGCCGAACTGGCCGTAGCTGAAGTCGTTGCGGCCGAGTTCGCTTTGCCAGTAGCGGTAGGAGTCCATCTGGTAGACCAGAACAGCGCGGTGCTCGCCGCCGTGGCCGGCGAGATCACCCTGCCCGTCGCCATCGATGTTGAGCCGGCGCACCATGCGCGGGCCTTGCACCGATGCTTTCCATACGGAGGTGTGAACCGTCTTGCCCTGCCACACGACGTCGCGCGGCAGGCCGACATTGACCGACAGCAGGCGCGCCATCGCGTTGTCCTCCAAGATTGCCGGCTGCAGCCTAGCACCGCGAAAAGACGGAGGACAGGCTGGCTCCTAACCTCTCCCCGCTCGGCGCGGGAAAGGCCAGGAAGGCCGCTTACGCCGTCGCGCCCATGTAGTTCGGCAGCCAGCTTTCATGCGCGTGCTCGAGCGCCTTGATATGCACGGCGCGCTCATTGGCGATGGCGACTTCGACGCCGCCGGTGACGCCGATCTGCACGCAGGGCACTTCCACCGTCTTCAGCTTGGTGAGCACGCTCAGCAGATGCTCTTCCGGCACGGTGACGATGTAGCGGCCCTGGTCCTCGCCGAACCACCAGGCATGCGGCACAATCGCCGCCGGTGCCGCGTCAAGCTTGGCGCCGATGCCCGAGGCCATGGCCATCTCGGCCAGAGCGATCAGCAGACCGCCGTCGGAGATGTCATGCACCGACGTCGCGGTGCCCGCATGGATCATGCCGCGCACCACATCGCCGTTGCGCTTCTCGCAGGCGAGGTCGACCGGCGGCGGCGCACCCTCTTCGCGGCCGCAGATGTCGCGCAGATAGACGGACTGGCCGAGCCAGCCCTTGGTCTCGCCAATCAGCAGGATCGCCTCGCCCTGGGACTTGAACGCCAGCGTCGCGGACTTGGTAAAATCGTCAAGCAGGCCGACGCCGCCGATCGAGGGCGTCGGCAGGATGCCGCGGCCGTTGGTCTCGTTGTACAGCGAGACGTTGCCGGACACGATCGGGAAGTCCAGCGCGATGCAGGCCTCTGCGATGCCCTTCAGGCAGCCGACCAGCTGGCCCATGATTTCCGGCCGCTCCGGATTTCCGAAATTGAGATTGTCGGTGATCGCCAGCGGCTTGCCGCCGACGGCGGTGATGTTGCGCCAGGCTTCGGCCACCGCCTGCTTGCCGCCTTCCACCGGATCGGCCTCGCAATAGCGCGGCGTGACATCGACGGTCAGCGCCAGCCCCTTGGGGCCGTCCTCGATGCGCACCACCGCGGCGTCGCCGCCCGGCCGCTGCACGGTGTTGCCGCCGATCACGTGGTCGTACTGCTCCCACACCCAGCGCTTGCTGCACAGCTCCGGCGTGGCGATCAGTTTTTCAAGCGCGTCAGCGATGCTCAGCGGTGCGTTGATGTCGCGGGCGTGGATCACCGGCAGCGCCGGCGACGGCACGTGCGGGCGATCGTACAGCGGCGCCTCGTCGCCGAGCTCCTTGATCGGCAGATCGACCATGGTCTCGCCGCCATGCTTGACCACGAAGCGCAGCGTCGGCGTCGTGTAGCCGACGATGGCGAAATCGAGTCCCCACTTCTTGAAGATCGCCTCGGCCTGCTTTTCCTTCTCCGGCCGCAGCACCATGAGCATGCGCTCCTGGCTTTCCGACAGCATCATCTCATAGGCGCTCATGCCCGGCTCGCGGGTCGGCACCGTGTCGAGGTTGAGCTCGACGCCGAGGTCGCCCTTGGCGCCCATTTCCACCGCCGAACAGGTCAGGCCCGCGGCGCCCATGTCCTGGATCGCGATCACGCAATCCGCCGCCATGATCTCCAGGCAGGCTTCCAGCAGCAGCTTTTCGGCGAAGGGGTCGCCGACCTGCACGGTCGGGCGCTTCTCGGCGCTGTCCTCGTCGAATTCGGCCGAGGCCATCGAGGCGCCGTGGATGCCGTCGCGGCCGGTCTTCGAGCCGAGATAGACGATCGGCATGTTGACGCCTGACGCCGCCGCCAGAAAGATCTTGTCGGCGTCGGCGAGACCCACCGCCATGGCATTGACCAGGTTGTTGCCGTCATAACGGGTGTGGAAGCGCATCTGCCCGCCCACCGTGGGCACGCCGAACGAATTGCCGTAGCCGCCGACCCCGGCCACCACGCCGCTCACCAGATGTTTCGTCTTCGGATGCTCCGGCGCGCCGAAGCTCAATGCATTGAGGCAGGCGATCGGCCGCGCGCCCATGGTGAACACGTCGCGCAGGATGCCGCCGACCCCGGTGGTCGCGCCCTGGTAGGGCTCGATATAGCTGGGGTGGTTGTGGCTCTCCATCTTGAACACGATGGCCTGGTTGTCGCCGATGTCGATCACGCCGGCGTTCTCGCCCGGCCCCTGCAGCACCCATGGCGCCTTGGTCGGCAGCCCCTTGAGGTGCAGCCGCGACGACTTGTACGAGCAATGCTCGTTCCACATCGCCGAGAAGATGCCGAGTTCCGTGAAGCTCGGCACCCGGCCGATCAGCTTGAGGATGCGCTCATACTCGTCGGGCTTGAGGCCGTGGGCGGCGACGAGTTCGGGAGTGATCTGGGGCTGATTCATTGGGACTCTTGGGCTGAGGAGGCTTCTTGATACGGAGAGTCAACATACGGAAAAGGGCTTTTACCCCCTGCTTCCGCCCTGTCCAAGGATTTACGGAGACGGCGGCCGGAAGCGGTATTTGCACCCGGCGAATGGATCGGATTTAACACTTTTCAGAGCCATTCCAAGGAGTTCAGACCGTGAATATCGCCGCCCCCGACACCATCCCGTTCGCTTCCGCCGTGGTGACCGCCACCGAGGGCGAATTCGCGGGCTGGACCACCTGGAGCCGGGATTCGTTCGAATCCAACAACGGCCCGTTCTGGCACAAGGTCGAGGCCGACGGCACCGTGCGCTGCGCCTTCCGGGTCGAGAAGAAGCACCTCAACGGCATGAAGAACGTGCACGGCGGCTGTTACATGACCTTCGCCGACTACTGCCTGTTCGCGCTGGCCTCGCGCGAGCTGCAGGGCCCGGGCATCACGGTATCGTTCGGTTGTGAATTCCTCGATGCCGCGCGCGAAGGCGACCGCATCGACTGCGACGGCGAAATGACCCGGATCGGCGGCTCACTGATCTTTTTGCGCGGTATGCTGCGATCCGGCGAGCGAAAACTGTTCTCGTTTTCCGGGACCATCAAGCGGGTGAAGAAACGTGACAGACCGGCGACGTGACCCACCTGCCGCGCCGGGCTTTGCGCGCAGCGTTCACGCCGCACCGCGTCCGGGACACCAGTCAGCGCCTAGCGCAAGAATATCTTGAACAAAATGGTAAGGCTGAGTGCCCAGGTAATGCCGTTCATCCATTTCAGCAAATTGAGATCGTTCTCAATCTTGTTGAACCGGCTTTCATAGGCCGCCATCGCCTCGGCAGCCTTGCGCGCCTTGTCTTCCGGAGCGCCGGAGGCAATGAAAGCGTCATAGACCTCTGAGATCATGGTCGCCATGGGCGCATCTCCTGGCAACAAGATAGTGGTCCGCCGGGATTGCGTCCAGAGCACGCAGCAAATCGTCTCGCAGACGGCCGCCACCTTGCCCCGCCTGAGAGCGGTGGAGGCCGTCTGCCGATGACGCGCTTCGATTCGAACGGATCAAACTCCAGACGCAGTCGCGTCTCGCCGACTGTCACCGGCCCGTGGACTTCTTGGCAGGGTTTGCCGCCGGCTTGGCAGCATTGTTCGGCGGCATCCTTGCCGGGAGAAGCCGTTCGGGCAGATACTTCGCGATCACGGACGGGTCGAGCAACGCCAGTTCGGAATCGGGCAGCCGCTGCCAGATTTCATCCACGCCCAGCAGCGAAAAGCCGATATAGCCGCGAAGCGTCAGGGTCTGACCGTCGGCACTCAAACTCATTTTCGCCTTGTAGACTTTGCCATTCCGCGGATCGAGGATGTTGCCGCCTTCGTATTTCAGTCCGTCCCGCTTCATGTCCCGAATGAACGAGATGCCGAGCACGGGCGCATTCTTCCGATCATCCGTGCATTTGCTGCAGATCGGATTGGGGGCTTCGCCGGGATCCGGGAACGTCCTGGCGATAGCGCCTTCGAACACGCCGCCGCGGTCCAGCATGAGAACCCAGACGGCCGGCTTGCCGTTCTCGATCTTCTGCCACAGGCCTGCAGCGGAAGGTTCTGCTGCAGACAGCGGGCTATGCAGGACGGCCAACAGCACACCAGCGAGGGCCATGCCAGCAAGCAGACGACGAAAGTTCATGGGCATATTGAAGGTCCAGAATAATCGAGTGGAGAGCGCGAAGCGAATTGGCCGAAGCAGTGGTGGAGCTATCTGACGTTGGTCGGTGCCTGCCCGGCCGTCACGACGCCGTCAGTGCCGCCCTTGTCATTCCATTCCGGCGGGACACCGATCGCTCCGCCGATCAGGCCGGTGACGCCCGGTTCGCGGCCGAACGCCTCACACGCCGTGTATTTCGGTTGTCCCCCCGCCATCACCTGAACGCGCTCGAAAGAAGGTGTGCGGGACATGGTTCCAAAGGGACTCTTGCCCGTGATGAGCATGGCGCTGAAATCGTCACCAAAGGCGCTGGCCAGTTCGTAGGCGTCGCCGGAGGTCGAAACCCGCGCCGAGCCGGACAGGACGTTAGCGCCTCGTCCCCAGACCATCGCTGCGACTTGCCGCTGATCGCGACCTCTCGCCTCGGCTTCCACGGACAGCGATCCAAGACCGATGGGAATACGGGGTGTTGGCACCGGCACGCCCGGAAGAAAAACGGCCTTCGCGATCGCGCCGCCCTTGGAGGCGACGACTGCCGTTTCATCAGTCGGCGTCATCTGCGTCACGCGCGCGGTGACTGTGAGGTCCGCATCGCCGGATGCGACCAGGATGAACTTGTCGCTCAGGTTTCCACACAGCGACCGGTTGATCGCGTTGCTGATCAACTTGCGCTGCTCGATGGTAACGCCCTCAGCCTGAGCCTTCGGCGAGAAGGTCGCCGGCACGATCCTGACCGTGCGGGCCGCCGAGACCGCTTCCTTGCTGACATAAAGCTTTGATTTCGCCAGCATGCCGTCCGACGGCTTGAGGTCCACATAAGAGGAAAGGGAGCCGTCGCCATCAAGCGAGGCGCTGGCGCAGCCACCTACGCATACGGTCAATACGAGAGCGAAGCCGGCCCTGCACAGCGCCCCGGTCGACGAAGGCTGGCGGAATCCGCAGTCGGTATATGTCATGTAACCCTCAACCAGGCAGAATGGATATGCTGCGCCACAACATAGACAAAGCGACAATATTTGTCTACTATGTATTTTGACTGAGGATGCGACAGATGATCCCGACAATTGCTGCTGAGCCGACCGACCGATCTCGAAAGGCGGCTATTCTGGCTGCCGCGGGGCCGGTCTTTGTCCGATACGGCTACCGCAAGACCTCCATGGACGATGTCGCAAAGGCCGCCGATGTCTCCCGACAAGGCCTCTATGTGCATTTCGCCAAAAAGGAGGATCTGTTTCGGGAAATGATCCATCAAGCGCTCAGCCTTCATTTACGCGAAGCGCGCGCTGCTCTCTCGGACGAGGCGCGATCGATCGGTCAGAGGCTGATCGCCGCCCTCGGAGAATGGTTTGGCAACAAGGACAAGCTGGGCGAGGACTCGGACCTGATCCAGGCAAGCATGCAAATCGCGGGTGAAATCATTCAGGATTACCACGAGCGGCTCCATACGGAGATCCGCGGCGCGATCGAGAAATCCGAACTGATGGCAGTTTACGGTGCGCGCGGCATATCCGCGGCGGATATCACCAACACGCTGATGGCGACGTCCCGAGGCCTGAGTGCCACGGCGTCCAGCGAGACCTTCATCGCGCGGGTGAGTGTCGCGATCAGGATCCTCACCGCCCCCTGCTCGGCGGCATCGGATCGCTAGCCGACCCAACCGCTCCCCGGACACGATGCGATGCCAAGCGAAGTGCATCGCCTGGCAATGCCGCACCGCGTCCGCGGCCGGGAAAGGCTACTGCAGGCTCACCAGCGTCATGTCGACGAACCACGACTGCGGCGACACAAAGCCCTTGACCTTGCTGCTCATGGCGCGCGGGTTGAGGTCGTGGACGATGTACAGCCACGGCGGATTGTCGACCAGGCGCTCATGCGCCTTGCGCGTGTTGGTGGCGATCACCGCGGGATCTGTGGCCTCGGCCATGGCCTTCAGCGCGGCCTCGAATTCGTCGTCCTTCCACTGCTCGAAATTGAAGCCGTTGGGCGAGAAATTGGCCGCGGCGAAATAGCGCGCCATGATACCGACGTCGGATGATGGCGACGAGATGTTAAGCGCCATGGCGCCCTGCAGGGCCGGCGCGTCCGGCGTGGCACGCGCCGCGTTGAGCAGCACCTGCCATTCGACGACGTCGAACTCCACCTTGACGCCGCAGGCTTCCTTCAAATTCTGCTGCAAGAATTCGTTCATCACCAGTGGCAGCATCTGGCCGGAGCCTGAGGAGGACATCTGCACCTTGAAGGACAGCGGTTTCGCCGCGCCGAAGCCGGCCTCCGCCAGCATCAGTTTGCCCTTGGCCGGATCGTATTTGTAGCGGTTGACCGGGCTGCCGAAGTTGGGATCGCTGGCCTTCAGCCAGCCGGCCGACGGCTCTGCGGTGCCGGCGAGCAGCGAGACGAGGCCTTCCCGGTCGACGCAGTAGTTCAGCGCCTGCCGCACCTTCACGTCCTTGAACGGGCTGTTGGCGGCGCCGATGTTGTAGAACCACGGCCAGACATGCGGATAGGAGCCGGTGGTGATGGTGAACCCCGCCGATTTCAGCGAGGCGATGCCGTCAGGCGGCGGCACCTCGATCCAGTCGACCTGGCCGGAGCGCAACGCGGCGAGCCGCGAATTGACCTCCGGGATCGGCAGCAGCACGACGCTGTCGACCTTGGCCTTCTTCGCCGCATCCCAGTAGCCGTCGTTGCGCGCGAGTTCGACGCGCTCGCGCGGCACCACTTTGGTGATGCGGAACGGGCCGGTGCCGGCCGCCGGCAAGGTCGCAACCTTGGTCCAGTCGCCGGCCTTGGCAAACGACGCCGGCGAGGTGAACAGCAGGTACACCGCCATGTAGGGGAAATACGACGCGGCGGAGGTGGTCGATATCGAGACGGTGCTGTCGTCGATCTTCCGATAGGCGCCCATCAGCGGCACCCGGGCGCGCGAGATCGCCGAGGCCGCGACTTCGAATTGCGGGCTGTCGTTCTTGAAGAAGCGGTCCAGGTTCCAGATCACCGCGTCGGCGTTGAAGTCCGTGCCATCGTGAAACTTGACGCCCTTGCGAAGGTGAAAAATCCAGGTCTTGTTGTCGCCCGGCGCCTGCTCCCATTTTTCCGCAAGTCCCGGACGCAGCGCGGCGAGTTGATCCGTCCTGGTGAGGTCCCATAGCACCAGGCCCTCGAAGATCGGGTAGCCCATGAAGCGCATGCCCTCGAAGCCGTTGTTCGGCATGCCGGTGGCGGTGGGGATGTCGGAGGCTGTCATGGCGATGCGCAGCGTGGTTTCCGCAAGCGCCGGTTGCGCGAGCAGCACGGCGGTGATCGCAATGGCTTTGGCAGCATGACGAATGAACATGGTCTCTCCGGCGCTGGGGGAATGACGGGGAGAAGCCAGCAAGTTTCAGGCCAGCTCTTGTTACCTCTCCCCGCTCTTTGCGGGGAGAGGTCGACCGGCGAAGCGCAGCGAAGACGGTCGGGTGAGGGGCAAGGCGCCGACGCCAATTCCAGAGGCGACCTATCGGTTCGTTCTATCGCATCACGTACCACAGTATCAGGGGGCGTCCTCACGACCCGACAGACAGCGTGCGTGTCGAGCGGTATGCACGGCCCCTCACCCGAAATGCGCTACGCGCATTTCGACCTCTCTCCGCAAAGAGCGGAGAGAGGTCGAAATGCAGCTCCGGCCGGCCCCTACTTCTCTTTCAGCATCTCGCGATACTTGGCGACGTCACGCGTCACCAGTTGCTGCAGCACTTCGGGTGTGTGCTCATTGGCGTCCGGCGCCACCGTGGAGAGATCGGCGAAACGCTTCTTGACCGGATCGCTCTCCACCGACGCGCGCGCCGCGGCGTTGAGCCTGGCGATAATCTCCGGCGGCGTGCCCTTCGGCGCGAACAGCCCGTTCCAGCCCTGTGCCTCGAATTCCGGCAGGCCTGCTTCTGCCGAGGTCGGCAGCTCTGGGAGCGACCCCAGCCGCACCGTGGAGCCGACCACCATGCCCTTCACGAGCTTGTCGTCGATCGCCTGCGACACCGAGGCGGCGGAATCGCAGACGCCGTCGATCTGGCCGCCGATCGCGTCGGTCAGCGCCGGCGCGGCGCCGCGATAGCCGACCAGCGTGATATCGATGCCGGCGGCCTGTACGAAACTCTTGCAGATCAGGTAGTTCGACGAGCCGATGCCGGCGTGGCCGAGATTGATCTTGCCCGAATTGGCCCTGGCGTAGGCGATGAATTCCTTCAGGTTCGCCGCCGGAAAGTCCTTGCGCAGCGCCACGATGCCGAAGGTCTTGGCGACCATGGCGATCGGCGCGAAGGACTCCGGCGTGAACGGCAGCTTCGGGTAGATGGTGTAGCTCGCCGCGCTGGTGCCGGCATTGCCGATGGCGATGGTATAGCCGTCGGGTTCGGCGCGCGCCGCCCGCGCCAGCGCGGTGGAGCCGCCGGCGCCGGCGACGTTCTCGATGATGATGGTCTGGCCCAATGACGCGGCCATCTGCTCGGCCACCGCGCGCGCGATGACGTCCGAGGTGCCGCCGGCCGCGAACGGCACGATCATGGTGATCGGGCGCTTGGGGAAATCCTGCGCCTGCGCGGTCACCGCGGTGAAGGCGACTACGGCTGCGGCGGCGATGAACTTGACCACGATCGCGTTCACGCCGCGCGCTCCAGCTGCGCGACGAGGCCGGCGAACAGCCCGCGCCCGTCGGTGCAGCCCATGATGTCTTCGACGTGGTTTTCCGGATGCGGCATCATGCCGAGCACGTTGCCTTGTTCGTTGACGATCCCGGCGATCGACCGCGCGGCGCCGTTGATGTTGTGCAGGTCACCGACCTCGCCGGCCGCGCTGCAATAGCGGTACAGCACGCGGCCGTCACCTTCGAGGCGCTGCAGCGTGTCGGTATCGGCGGTGTAGTTGCCCTCGCCGTGCGCGATCGGCACCCGGATCACCTGCCCCGCATTGTAGCCTGACGTGAACGGCGTGTCGGAGCGCTCGACGCGCAGATGCACGTCGTGGCAGATGAACTTCAGCTTGGCGTTGCGCATCAGAATGCCCGGCAGCAGCCCGGACTCGCACAGGATCTGGAAGCCGTTGCAGACGCCGAGCACCAGCCCGCCGCCGGCGGCGAACTTGCGCACCGCGTCCATCACCGGCGCCCGCGCCGCGATGGCGCCGCAGCGCAGATAATCGCCATAGGAGAAGCCGCCGGGAACCACCACGAGGTCTGTGCCTTTGGGCAGCTCGGTCTCGGCATGCCAGACCATGGCCGGCTCATGGCCGGACGCCAGTTTCAGGGCCCGCGCCATGTCGCGCTCGCGGTTGATGCCGGGGAAGACGAGGATGGCGGATTTCATGATGGCGTTGCTTCGCTAAGTTCGAGGCGGCGCTCGATGTGATCGAGGCGATACTCGTGACGGATCAGCGTCGCATGCACGCCGCTGAGCTCCTGGTGAATGCTCAAAAGGCCATGATGGATGGCAGTCATCTGCGACCGCATCGCCATCATATCGGTTTTGTTTTCGTCTGCTTTGCCATCGACCTGCGCAAGCCTCGCCTGCACGGCTTTAAGCACCTCGTAAATCAACTCATTGCTGATTTCAGCCATGATCCGATCTCCGGAAGCCTAGCCCTGCACCTCGATGGCATAATTCTCGATCACGGTATTGGCGAGCAGCTTGTCGGCGGCGGCCTTCAGCGCCGCCTCCGCCTTGGCCTTGTCGCCGCCGGGGATTTCGATGTCGAACACCTTGCCCTGGCGCACGCTGGCGATGCCCTCGACGCCGAGCGACTTCAGTGCGCCCTCGATGGCCTTGCCCTGCGGATCCAGGATGCCGTTCTTCAGTGTGACGGTAACGCGCGCTTTCATCGTCGACTAACCTGTTTGTCCCCGCCTGACGCGGGAGAATACACCGCAACATCTCATCCTTCGAGACGCGGGCTTCGCCCGCTCCTCAGGCTGAGGGCACCTCATGGTGAGGAGCGTCGCGAAGCGACGCTCTCGAACCATGAGGAAAGCTCAGCTCTTGACCAGCACCGGACCGGTGCCCATCGGGCGCTCGTTCTCGGCGAGAATGCCGAGGCGTTTTGCCACTTCGGTATAGGCCTCCAGCACGCCGCCGAGATCCCGGCGGAAACGGTCCTTGTCGAGCTTCTCGTTCGACTTGATGTCCCACAGCCGGCACGAATCGGGCGAGATCTCGTCGGCGACGATGATGCGCATCATGTCGTTTTCGAACAGCCGGCCGCATTCCATCTTGAAGTCGACGAGGCGGATGCCGATGCCGAGAAACAGCCCGGTCAGGAAGTCGTTGACGCGAATCGCCAGCGCCATGATGTCGTCGATTTCCTGCGGTGTCGCCCAGCCGAACGCGGTGATGTGCTCTTCCGAGACCATCGGGTCGTTGAGCTGGTCGTTCTTGTAATAGAACTCGATGATCGAGCGCGGCAACTGGGTGCCTTCCTCGATGCCGAGGCGTTGCGACAGCGATCCCGCGGCCACGTTCCGCACCACCACCTCCAGCGGCACGATCTCGACTTCGCGAATCAATTGCTCGCGCATGTTGAGGCGGCGGATGAAGTGGGTGGGCACCCCGATGTCGTTCAGGTGCTGAAACAGGTATTCCGAGATCCGGTTGTTGAGGACGCCCTTGCCCTCGATGATCTGGTGCTTCTTCGCGTTGAACGCGGTCGCATCGTCCTTGAAGTGCTGAATCAGGGTTCCCGGCTCCGGTCCTTCATAAAGAACCTTGGCCTTGCCTTCATAAATGCGACGTCGACGGCTCATGGGGATGTACCGTGTGTTGTTGAAATCCATGGGATAGGTATGCTCCGCGAATGACAGGTGCGACCCACGACGGAGCTGCCGTGTAGCCAGGTACGGGAGGAAACAGAACGAGAACCGGGCCTTTGGGCAACCTAGCCGATTGACATGACAAGCACAATCGATCCGGTCCCGTTGGGTTAAGTTTTACCCCTTCCCTGCGACCTCCAGACCGTTGTCTTGACGGTCCATGCTCGCTATCTAGGTTCCGAACCGGTGCTCGCAAGCGCGCCGCGATCACCTTCCAGGCATCTTGCCAGGCATCTCGCCCGCCTCACCACCCGGAGCCCCGAATCATGACCACTTTTGACAAGCGCGAAGACGGCTTCGAGCGGAAATTCGCCCTCGACGAGGAGCAGAAGTTCAAGGCCGAGGCGCGCCGCAACAAGCTGCTCGGCCTGTGGGTCGCCGAGAAGCTCGGCCTCGCCGGCGACGAGGCCGCCGCCTATGCCAAGGACGTGGTTGCCGCCGACTTCGAGGAAGCCGGCGACGCCGACGTGGTGCGCAAGGTGCTGACCGACCTCACCGCCAAAGGCGTCGTCCTGACCGAGCCGCAGCTGCGCGTCAAGATGGACGAATTCTTCGCCCAGGCGGTGACCCAGGTGAAGGCCGGCACGTAACGAGCACAGCTTCCATCCTTCGAGATGCGGTCGAAGACGGCCCCCTCTCGAAGTCTGACTCAAAAAGCGATCAATGTTTAGGGCATTGGCGAGCCGTCTGGTAGGAAGCCTCGGATGTGCGACGAGGAGCCATGCGACCTCGGTAGACGCGGATCCTTCGAAGTCCCTGGCGAGGCGGCGGCATCGACCGAACCAGCCGAAGGTGCGTTCGACCACCCAGCGCCGCGGTAGAAGCTGGAAGCCGTTGACGCCGGGTGGTCGCTCCACAATCTCGATGTCCATGGTCCGGAACCAGAGAGCGCACTGAGGAGCTGATTGCCGCGATAATGCGTTCGGCAAAGACGTGGCCCAGCTTAGGGAAGCGACATCGCATCAGCTTCAGCAGCGGTACCGCACCATGACAATCCTGCACGTTGGCAGGATGAACGTGGACTGCGAGCAGGAGGCCGTTGGTATCGGTGACAATGGGCCGCTTGCGCCCATGGACGCGTTTGCCGGCGTCGAAGCCGCGCGGGCCACCGGCCTGGGTCGTCGGCGCGCTTTGACTGTCGATGACCGCCGCCGTGGGCTTCGGCTTGCGGAAACTCCTTCGGCAAAGCCCGCCACTGGCAACCCGTGAAAGAATGAACAAAATCGCTTCAACAACGTTGCGCAGACGAACCTTTCGCGGCCGGCGCCGCGGAGGCAAGTGGCGCTCGATCAGCGTCGATTCCGCATCGGTCATATCGCTTGCGTAGCGCAGCCCGCGGCGTTGATACTGAACGTGAGTGATTTCCGTCCCATGGCATCGTGACCTTCCTCGAATCTTTGCAAATCCGACGGAATCACAACTGGCCGGAATCGCTCGCCGTTTTTCGGTCATGCTCTCAGGTGCTCGCCGCCTTCGACGAGCCTCGAAGGATGCATGTTCAGCGCGCGCGGCCCATCCTTCGAGAGGCGCGCAAAAGCGCGCTCCGCAGGATGACGGAGAGTTTGTGGCAGCTTCGACGGTTGAGAGTTTTCAATGCACTTCATTTCCCTCGACAACGACACTGATTTCGACGGCTGGCGCGCGGCTGCGCGGATACTGATCCTCAACGGCGTCAAGCCGGCCGATGTGACGTGGTCGGTGCGCAGCGACGAACCCGAACTGTTCGCGCCACATGAAGCTCCGCTCGAGGCGCCCGAAGGCACTTTCAGCGTGCCCGCCACCTTCGTCGAACTGGCGAAATCCGCCATCCTCAACCGCGATCCCGAACGCTTTGCTTTGCTCTACCGCGTGCTGTGGAGGCTGCGCGCAAATCACGACCTGCTGCAGGTGGCGACCGATCCTGACGTCGCCAGACTGCGGGCCCTGGCAAAGGCCGTCGACCGCGACCAGCACAAGATGAAGGCCTTCGTGCGCTTCCGCGAGATCGGCCGCGAGCCGAAGTCGCGCTATGTGGCCTGGTTCGAGCCGGCGCATCACATCGTCGAAGCCACCGCGCCGTTCTTCGCGCGGCGCTTCGCCGACATGGCATGGTCGATCCTGACGCCGGACGTCTGCGCGCACTGGGACGGCCATGCCATTTCGATCACGCTGGGCGTCCCGAGGACCGACGCCCCCAGCGAAGACCGGCTCGAGGAGACATGGCTGACCTACTACGCCAGTATCTTCAATCCGGCGCGGCTGAAGACCAAGGCGATGCAGTCCGAGATGCCGAAGAAATACTGGAAGAACCTGCCCGAGGCGGCGCTGATCAAGCCGCTGATCGCGCAGGCCGACCGGCTGAGCGGCGCGATGATCGCGGCGGAGGCCACCGATCCGAAAAAACTGCAGCGTCGGGAGGCGCCCATGACAAAGAGAACTGCCCATGGCGACAGCCTGGAGGCTTTGCGCGAGGAAGCGCGGAAATGTCGCGCATGCCCTCTGTGGAAGGACGCCACGCAGACCGTGTTCGGCGAAGGCCCGCAGAATGCCTCGGTAATGATGGTCGGCGAGCAGCCCGGCGACAAGGAAGACTTGGCCGGCAAGCCGTTCGTCGGCCCGGCCGGGCAGATGCTCGACCGCGCGCTGAAGGAAGCCGGGATTGATCGCGGCAAGGTCTATGTCACCAATGCCGTGAAACATTTCAAGTTCGTGCCACGCGGCAAGATGCGCCTGCACCAGAAGCCGAACACCGCGGAGATCAAGGCGTGCCGACCATGGTACGAGCGCGAAAAGGCTGCGGTGAAACCGGAACTGGTGGTAGCGATGGGGGCCACCGCAGCGCAGAGCGTGCTCGGCAAGATCACCACCATCGGCAAGACCCGCGGCCGGATCATCGAACTCGACGATACCACGCGTGTGCTGGTGACGGTCCATCCATCCTATCTGCTGCGGCTGCCTGATGCAGAAGCCAAGGAGCGGGAATATGCGCGCTTCGTGGAGGATCTGCGTATCGCGGCAGCGCATCTCAGGAAAGCGAAAGCGGCGTGACTTACCATACACACCTGTCATCGCCCGCTTTCGCGGGCGATGACAACTATGTTTGAGGTCGGCTTAAGCCGCAGCGGCGGTATTGACCGAAGCCTCGGCCAGCGTGGTCAGCGCGACGTCGGTCTTCTTCTCCTGCTGCAGGGTCTGGTCGAGCAGACGCATCGCGTCCTTCATGCCGAGCTGCATGGCCCACTGCTTCAGCGTGCCGTAACGGGAGATCTCGTAGTGCTCGACAGCCTGGGCCGCGGCGAGCAGGCCGGCGTCGAGCGCCTCGGTGCCCTTGTACTCGTCCATGATCTCCTTGCCCTCATCGAGGATGCCCATGATGGCATCGCAGGTCTTGCCGCGTGCCGGCTTGCCGAGCAGTTCGAAGATCTGCTCGAGGCGCTCGATCTGGCCTTCGGTTTCGTCATGGTGCTTTTCGAAGGCGGCGGTCAGCTTGTCGGACGTGGCGGCCTTCGCCATCTTCGGCAGCGCCTTGAGGATCTGCTTCTCGGCGAAATAGATATCCTTCAACGTATCGAGGAAGAGATCGTTGAGGTCCTTGTTCTTCTCGGCCATGACGTTACTCCGTTGGGTAGCGGGTTGCTCCGCCTCTCCAACCGCAAGTCATGTTTTTGGTTCCTGCAGGTTGTGGCGCCGCGACGAAAAAAGTGTAGTTGGACACTACTATGTGCGGCACCGCACCAAGCGGCTCAGGCGGCCAGCGTCGTCTCAACCAGCTTCACCCAGTACGAGGTGCCGAACACGATGGCCTCGTCGTTGAAGTTGTAGGCGGGATGATGCAGGCCTGCGCTGGGGCCGTTGCCGAGGAAGATGAAGGCGCCCGGCCGGGCTTCCAGCATATAGGCAAAATCCTCGGCGCCCATGATCGGGATCATGTCGGCGTTGACGTTGGCCGCGCCCGCCACCTCGCTGGCGACCTGCACCGCCATGTCTGTTTCCGCGGGATGGTTGACCACCACTGGATAGCCGCGGTCATAATGCAGCACGATCTTGGCGCCGGTCTGTAGCGCGACGCCGGCGACCACCTCCTTCATCCGCTTTTCCATCAGGTCGCGGACCTGCGCCTTCAGGGTGCGGACGGTGCCCGTCAACGTCGCGGTGCCGGGGATGACATTGTGGGCATGGCCGGCATGGAACTCGCACATCGACAGCACCGCGGATTCCAGCGGGTTGACGCTGCGCGACACGATCGACTGCAGCGCAACGACCAGTTGGGAGCCGACCAGCACCGGATCGATGGTGTTGTGCGGATAGGCCGCGTGGCCGCCGACGCCCTCGATCTCGATGGTGATGACGTCCATCGCCGCCATGATGGGGCCCGGCCGCAGCGCGAACGAGCCGACCGGAATGTTCGGGCCGTTGTGCATACCGTAGACCTGATCGATCTTGAAGCGGTCCATCAGCCCGTCGCGGATCATGGCGGCGGCGCCCGCGCCGCCCTCCTCGGCCGGCTGGAAGATCACCACCGCATCGCCGGCAAAGTTGCGGGTCTCGGCGAGATACCGCGCCGCGCCCAGCAGCATCGCGGTATGGCCGTCATGGCCGCAGGCGTGCATCTTGCCCGGCGTCTTCGAGGCATAATCGAGGCCGGTCTCTTCCTCGATCGGCAGCGCATCCATGTCGGCGCGCAGCCCGATCACCTTGACGTCGCCGCTACCCGCAGCCCGGCGGCCCTTGATCACGCCGACCACGCCGGTGCGGCCGATGCCGGTCACCACCTCGTCGCACCCGAACGCCTTGAGCCGCTCGGCGACGAAGGCCGAGGTCCGGTGGACGTCATACAGCAGTTCGGGATGGGCATGCAGGTCGTGGCGCCACGCCATGATTTCCGGCTGCAGATCGGCGAGGCGATTGATGATGGGCATGATTGCGTTCTCGAAGGACATTTGCGGGATTACGTCGTCTCTCTAGCACGTTACGTGCCATCCGCCCAACCGCGCGCGCATGGCCGGGACGCTGTACAGCGGGCCGCTACACCGCTATGGGCTTGCGACCCGGCGATCAGACCGTGGGCGAATGCGGCAGGGAATGATGACGACACGGCTTGAAGGGGATTTCGACTATATCGTCGTCGGCGCCGGCACTGCCGGCTGCATCGTCGCCAACCGGCTGTCAGCCGATCCCGGCAAGCGGGTGCTGTTGCTGGAAGCCGGCGGCCGTGACAACTGGATCTGGTTTCACATTCCGGTCGGCTATCTGTTCGCCATCGGCAATCCGCGCTCCGACTGGATGTTCCGTACCGAGCCGGAAGCCGGCCTCAACGGCCGTTCACTCGCCTACCCGCGCGGAAAAGTCATCGGCGGCTCTTCGGCCATCAACGCCATGATCTCGATGCGCGGCCAGGCCGCCGATTACGACCACTGGCGCCAGCTCGGCCTCAGCGGCTGGGGCTGGGACGACGTGCTGCCGGCGTTCAAGAGGCTGGAGGATCACTTCCTCGGCGAAAGCGAGCATCACGGCAGCGGCGGCGGCTGGCGCATCGAGGCGCCGCGGCTGTCGTGGAAAGTGCTCGATGCGGTCGCCGATGCCGCCGCCGAGATGGGCATCCGCAGGACCGCGGATTTCAACACCGGCGACAATGAAGGCATCGGCTATTTCCACGTCAACCAGAAGCGCGGCCGGCGCTGGTCTTCAGCGCGCGGATTCCTGAAGCCGGTGCTGCACCGCCCGAACCTGCGCCTCGAAACCTCGGTCATGGCCGATCGCCTGATCCTCGAGAACGGCCGCGCCGTCGGCGTGCGCTTCACCCAGGGCGGCGTGACAAAAGAGGTCCGCACCCGCGGCGAAGTCATCCTGTGCGCCGGCGCGGTGGGCTCGCCGCATCTGCTGCAGCGCTCCGGCATCGGTCCCGCGGACTGGCTGGCGGCCGCTGGCGTCGACACCGTGCTGGACCGGCCCGGTGTCGGCCGTAATCTGCAGGACCATCTGCAGCAGCGCGCCATCTACAAGGTCTCCGGCGTGCGCACCCTGAACGAGACCTATTACTCGCTGATGCGGCGCGGGCTGATGGGGCTCGATTACGCGTTCCGCCGCCGCGGGCCGCTGACCATGGCGCCGTCGCAGCTTGGCATCTTCACCCGCTCCGATCCTCACCGCGCGCGCGCCAACATCCAGTTTCATGTGCAGCCGCTGTCGCTCGACAAGTTCGGCGATCCGCTGCATCGCTTTCCGGCCATCACGGTGAGCGCCTGCAACCTGCAGCCGACCTCGCGCGGCACCATCAAACTGCGCTCGGGCAAGCCCGACGAGGCGCCGGCGATCGCGCCGCATTATCTGTCCACCGACGAGGACCGAGAGGTCGCCGCCGACGCCATCCGCACCACACGACGGCTGATGCAGCAGAAGGCACTGCAGCCCTATCATCCGGAAGAATATCTGCCCGGCCCGTCCGTCGGCGACGATGCAGCATCGCTGGCCAAGGCTGCGGGCGACATCGGCACCACCATCTTCCACCCGGTCGGCACCGCGAAGATGGGCGCAGCCACCGATCCCTTGGCCGTGGTCGACGAGCGGCTGCGCTTTCACGGCATTGCCGGGCTGCGCGTGGTCGACGCCTCGGTGATGCCGACCATCACCTCGGGCAACACCAACACCCCGACCGCGATGATCGCGGAAAAAGGCGCCGCCATGATCGTCGCGGATTCGCGATGACCGACGCGCGCCTCAGCCGGCATCGGCTGTGGGTCGATGGCGACGGCGCGCGCATCGCCGCGCTGCGCTGGGGCGATGCCACCGACAGGCCCGCGGCGTTGCTGCTGCATGGCACCAGCTTCGTTGCGGAGACATGGGACGAGATCGCCCACGGCCTTGCCGACCGCTATACGGTCTACGCCCTCGACCGCCGCGGCCACGGCGCCAGCGACAAGCCCGGCCGCTACCACTTCGTGGATTTTGCCCGCGACGTCTGCGCGACGATCGAGGCGCTCGACCTGTCAGGCATCTACGGCATCGGACACAGCGCCGGTGCCACCGATCTGCTGCTCGCCGCGAAGCTGTTGCCGGAGCGCTTCTCTCGCCTGTTCGTGATGGAGCCGACCATCATGGATCCGGCGGCCTATCCCGGCGACGACGCGCGGCTGAGCGACCAGAGCGCGGCCTCGGTGCAAGGGGTGCTGCGCCGCCAGTCCGAATTTGCCAGTGCCGAAGCCGCCTATCAGCGCTATCGCGCTGCGCCTGCCTTCGCCCAATGGACCGACGTCGCGCTGCGCGCCTATATCGCGCATGGCTTTCAGCCGCTGCCGGACGGCCGGGTGCAACTGCTCTGCCGGCCGGAAATCGAAGCCGCGATGCTGTTGCCGATCTTCGAGGCGATGGAGCAAGTCTATCGCGGCGACCACAGCGGCAACCCGTTCGGCTGGCTCGGCGAGATCGGCTGCCCGGTGCGCATCGCCACCGCCGAGACCTCATGGTCGGTCTACAAGGAGATGGCCTCGCGCGCCACCCGGTTGATGCCGGCCGCCAGCCGGATGATGTTCGGCGGCGTCGGTCACTGCGTCGCCCAGGAGGCGCCGGCGCTGGTGCTGCAAGCGCTGCACGCATTCGCGGCAGAGACCGCATGACGCCGCTCACGCAATCGTCATCGGCGCGCCGGCGTTTCCGCGCGTCATGCGCCCCTGCCCGGGAATAAACCGCCGGCCCGGCCGATCCAGTCCCCGTGACCCAATCAAGGGTGATGGAGATTTGCGATGAGCGCCTTCGATCACGACCATGACGATCCCCGCTTGAGCCGCCGCAAGGTGCTGGAGTGCATGACCTGGGCCGGTACCGGCGTGCTGTGGACCATAACCGGCGGCGTGCCGCGCTCGCTCGGGCTGGTCGGCTCGGCACAGGCCGCCGAGCCTGCCGGCCTGACCTTCCTGCAGATCAGCGACAGCCATATCGGCTTCGACAAGCCGGCCAATCCCAATGCCATCGGCACCCTCGAGGAGGCCATCGGCAAGATCAGGGCGCTGCCGGTCAAGCCCTCCTTCATGATCCACACCGGCGACATCACCCATCTGTCGAAATCCTCCGAGTTCGACGATGCCGACCGCATCATCTCGCAGGCGAAGCTCGACGTGCATTATGTGCCGGGCGAACACGACTTCATCGACGAGGAGGTCAAGCTGTACAAGGAGCGCTACGGCCGCGGCACCAGGGGCGCCGGCTGGTACTCCTTCGACGCCAACGGCGTGCACTTCATCGGCCTCGTCAACGTGGTCGATCTCAAGGCCGGCGGGCTCGGCAATCTCGGCGCCGAGCAACTGGCCTGGCTGGAGGACGACCTGCGCGGCAAGTCGACATCGACGCCGATCGTGGTGTTCGCCCACATTCCGCTATGGGCGGTCTATCCGACCTGGGGCTGGGGCACCGAGGACGGCGCACGCGCGCTCGACTATCTCAAGGGCTTCGGCTCGGTGACCGTGCTCAATGGCCATATCCATCAGGTGATGCAGAAGGTCGAGGGCAACGTCACCTTCCATACCGCGCGGTCCACAGCCTTTCCGCAGGGCACGCCAGGTGTCGCGCCCTCGCCCGGTCCAATGAAGGTTGCGGACGACAGACTGCGCGGCCTGCTCGGCATCGCCAGCGTGATTTTCAAGCCCGGCGACCAACGCCTCGCCATCATCGACACCCCGCTGCAGGGCTGAGGATAAAGCACATGACGTTTCTGCCCCTGCGCAATCTCGTGGTCCGCGGCGCCGTGGCCGCGGTGCTGGCGTCCCAGATCGGCGCGGCCCGCTGCGAAGCCGTCCAGGTCACCATCGACAACTTCACCTTTGCGCCGGCGGCGCTGACGGTGAAAGTCGGCACCACCGTGACCTGGAAAAACCAGGACGACATCCCGCATACCGTGGTCTCGGCCGGCAAGTTCAAGTCGAAGGCGCTGGATACCGATGACAGCTTCTCGTTCACCTTCACCAGCACGGGCGACTACACGTATTTTTGCTCGCTGCATCCGCACATGACCGGGACCGTCAAGGTTGAGTAGCGATCGAAACCAAGGCATCACCATGCAACCCGGGCGCTGGTTGTCCAGCGGCCGGGCGTCGGCGACCACGGACAGGACAATGCCGCTGAATCCGTCAGCCAGTGATCCGGAACGGACGCGGCGGTTTCGCGACGCTGCGCTGCCGCATCTCGACGACGTCTACACGCTGGCACGCTACCTGATGCGCGACGCCGATGCGTCTGAAGACGCCGTGCAGGAATGCTATCTGCGCGCGCTGAAACACTTTGACAGTTTTCGCGGACCGGCGATGAGGCCCTGGCTGCTGGCGATCTTGCGCAACGTCTGCCGCGCCGAATTCGCCCGCCGCGCCGATGCGTCGGCCGCAGTCGACGATGTGCCCGATGAGCACGCCGATGCCGCGCCGCTGTGGCACGAGGCGCAGGACACGCCGGAAACCCAGCTGTTGCGGCGTTGGGACGCGGCCACCGTCCGCCGCCTTGTCGCAGCGCTTGCCGAACCGTTCCGCGAAACCCTTGTGCTCCGCGAAATTCACAACCTGTCCTATCGCGAGATCGCCGACGTGGTCCGCGCGCCGCTGGGCACCGTGATGTCACGCCTCGCCCGCGCCCGCGCCTTGCTGCGGGCCGCATGGATCGCCGAAGAGGAGCCACCGAAATGACCTGCGACGAGGCGGAGATCCTCATTCATGCGCTGGTCGACGGCGAACTCGACGCCGTCCATGCGCGCGAAATGGAGACGCATATTGCCGGCTGCCCGCATTGCACGGCAGAGCTGCGGGTCATCAGCGACATGAAGAACGTATTGTCGTCCAGCCAGTTGCGCTACGCGGCGCCTTCGCGGCTGCGGCAGCGCATCGAGGCGGCCCTGCCGCAGCCGCGCATCACCGACAGGCGCGCGGTGCTGAAGGGGTTTGCCATGGGCTCGGCAGCGTCGGCCCTCGCTGCGACCGGCCTCGTCGCCATTGTCCTGCGCGACAACGGCGAGCAGCGCATTGCCTCCGATGTGGTCTCGGCGCATCTGCGCTCGCTGCAGGCCGGGCATCTCACCGACGTGCTGTCGAGCGACCAGCACACGGTCAGACCGTGGTTCAACGGCCGGCTCGACGTGGCGCCGCCGGTGATCGATCTGACGGCGCAGGGCTTCACCCTGATCGGCGGCCGGCTCGACACCATCGACGGCCGCGCCGTCGGCGCCATCGTCTATCGCCGGCGCACCCACGTGATCAATCTGTTCGTGGCGCAGGCTACCAGCGCGGAGCCGCATGCGGCGCGGATCGAAACCGTGCAGGGCTTCAACATCAGGCGCTGGAGCGACCGTGGTCTGAACTACTGGGCGGTCAGCGATCTCGGCATCGAGGAGCTATCGGACTTCGGCCAGAAGTTCGAAAGCGCGATGCACGCGGCGTGACCGGTCAGGCAGACTGACGGATCAGGCGGACTTGCGCACGGCGTTGTCGACCAGCGTCTTGCCGAGCGACCAGATCGCCCCGGGCACGCGATGGCTGTCGGCGATCACCGTCTCGAACGAGGTCTCGATCCACTTGCAGTCGGATTCGGTGATGGTCAGCGGCGGCAGCAGCTTGATGGTGTGGCTGCCGTGACCGGAAACCTGGGTGAGAATCTTCTGTTCCTTGAACAGCGGCACCGTGATGAGCTGGCAGAACAGGCCCTTGTTGGCGGATTCCAGGATGTTCCAGGAGGCCCTCAGGCGCAGCGATTTCGGCGGGCCGAACTCGACGCCGATCATCAGGCCCTTGCCGCGCACTTCCTTCAGCAGTTCGAAGCCCGGAATCATGTTCTGCAGCGCAAGGCGCAACTCGGCGCCGCGCTTGGCCGAATTTTCCACCAGCTTCTCGTGCTTCATCACTTCGAGGGTGGCGATGCCGGCGGCCATCGCCAGATCGTTCTTGGCGAAGGTTGAACCGTGCACCACGGCACGGTCCATGCGGTTGAAGATCTTGTCGAAGATGCTCTTGCGGGTGAGCAGTGCGCCGATCGGCACATGACCGCCGGACAGCGCCTTGGCGAGCAGCACCATGTCAGGCTCGACATTCCAGTGCTCGATCGCCAGGAACTTGCCGGTGCGGCCCAGACCGGTCTGGATCTCGTCGGCGATGAACAGCGTGCCGTATTTGCGGCACAGTGCGGCGGCGCCCGGCAGGAATTCGTCGGTGGGCATGTTGACGCCCTTGCCCTGGATCGGCTCGACGATGAAGGCCGCGACCTGCCTGGCGGAGAGCGCCTTCTCCAGCGCCTCGAGGTCATTAAACGGAACCGAGCTGCAACCCGGCAGCAGCGAGCCGAAGCCGCCGCGGAAGTTCGAATCGTCGGTCAGCGACAGCGCGCCATAGGACAGGCCGTGATAGGCGTGGTCGCAGTACAGGATCTCGTTGCGTCCGGTGGCGTTGCGGGCGAATTTCATCGCCGCTTCGACGGTCTCGGCGCCGGAATTCGCGAAAAACACCTTATCCAGATAGGGCGTGTGCTCCAGCAGGCGCTCGGCAAGAATGCCCGCCAGGGTGGAGAGATCGAGTTGCACCAGATTCGGCATGTCGGCGTCGAGCACACTCTTCAACGCCTCCCGCAACACGGGATGGTTGCGACCAATCGCAAAAACGCCAAAACCGCTCAGTAGATCGAGGTAGCGGGCGCCATCGCGATCGAACAGATATTGCCCGGTTCCGCGCTGGAAGCCAACGTCGTAACCGATGGTCTTGAGCACTCGTACGAGCTGTTCGTTCAGGTGGCGCGCATGCATCGTGCTGCGCTGCGCCTGCCGGTCAACAAACATCTCGGAAACGTCTAGATTGGGATATAGCATGAGATACTTACGTCGGTTGGGGATCGTTTCGTCAACTGAAAACCTTGAATGCGGCGATTTGACTTCAGCAAAAACCGCGACTTATGCATAGGCCTTAACCATGTTGCAGCGCTTCAACTTTACCATGCGACACTCGATTTATTGCGGAATTCTTTTTTCGGCAGGACTTGTTTCGGCCGGGCTGACGCCGGCCCACGCCACCGACCCGACGGGAGACTGGCAGGTCGAAGACGGTGTAGCTAACATCCGTGTGGCCGAGTGCAATGGCAGCATGTGGGGCGCTGTGTCCTGGGAAAAGCGCCCCGGCGGCATCGACAAGAACAATCCGGACGCATCGAAAAGAAACCGGCCGACACTCGGGATGGTCACCCTGCTCGACATGAAGAAGAACCCGAAGGCCGATGAGTGGAACGGCAAGGTCTATGACGCCAAGGACTCGGGCAAACTCTACAGCGCGAGCATTCGACCGAAAGGCCCGAACGAGCTGGAGATCGAGGGTTGTCTGGTTTGGCCGCTGTGCGGCAGCCAGACCTGGACCCGTGTCGGCCCGCCGATT
>DATCUS010000076.1:0-3118 GCA_036561845.1 Tardiphaga sp.
GCCACCACCCGACCGCGCTGCGCGCGGCCACCCTCCCCGCACGCGGGAGAGGGAAGAAGTGCCGCATTTGCAACGCCGGGGGCCAGTGCCTAGATCAGGGGCCCCACGAGGAATTTCATGAGCGCATCATATTCGGCCGGCGAGGGTTCGCCCCAGGTCTGGCACGGCACCACCATCCTGACCGTCCGCAAGGACGGCCGCGTCGTAATCGGCGGCGACGGCCAGGTCTCGATCGGCCAGACCGTCATCAAATCCAACGCCAAGAAGGTCCGCAGGCTGGGCAAGGGCGACGTGATCGGCGGCTTTGCCGGCGCCACCGCCGACGCCTTCACCCTGTTCGAGCGGCTGGAAGCCAAGCTGGAGCAGTATCCGGGCCAGCTGACCCGTGCGGCCGTCGAATTGGCCAAGGACTGGCGCACCGACCGCTATTTGCGCCGGCTGGAGGCGATGATGATCGTCGCCGACAAGGACGTCTCGCTGGTGCTCACCGGCACCGGCGACGTGCTGGAGCCGGAAGCCGGCGTGATGGCGATCGGCTCCGGCGGCAATTACGCGCTGGCCGCCGCCCGCGCGCTGGTGGATTCCGACAAGGATGCCGAGACCATCGTGCGCCGCGCGCTGGATATCGCCGCCGACATCTGCGTCTACACCAACCGCAACGTCACGCTGGAAACAATCCAGACATGAGCACGGCCGCACAGCCGGCCCTGCCCGCGTTGCCGCGCCCGACGCTGGGGCAGGGCGTGGCGATGGCCGCCGGCCTGCTCGTGGCGCAGGCGGCGATTCTCTATGCCATGGGCCGGCTGCCGATCTGCGCCTGCGGCTATGTGAAATTGTGGCACGGCGTGGTGCTGAGTTCGGAGAACTCGCAGCACCTCACCGACTGGTACACATTCTCGCACATCATCCACGGCTTCCTGTTCTATGCCGCGACCTGGCTGCTGCTCCGGCGGGTGCCGTGGATCGGCCGGTTGCTGGTGGCGATGCTGGTCGAGGGCGGCTGGGAGCTCTTGGAGAACTCCAGCTTCATCATCGACCGCTACCGCACCGCGACCATGTCGCTCGACTATTACGGCGACAGCATCATCAATTCCTTGGCCGACACGCTGGCCATGGTCGGCGGCTTCCTGCTGGCGCGCAAACTGCCGGTAACGCTCACCGTGGCCATCGCGCTCGTGTTCGAACTCGCGGTCGGCCTGCACATCCGCGACAACCTGACACTCAACATCATCATGCTGATCCACCCCACCGAGGCCATCCGGCAATGGCAGGCGGGACCGCCCATCATCTGACCGGCTTGCGCCGGCGACAAACTTGCATAGTTGAATATCCATGACCGACTTTTCCCCCCGCGAAATCGTCAGCGAACTCGACCGCTTCATCGTCGGCCAGCACGACGCCAAGCGCGCCGTGTCGATCGCCTTGCGCAACCGCTGGCGGCGGCTGCAGCTCACCGGCAGCTTGCGCGACGAGGTGCTGCCGAAGAACATCCTGATGATCGGGCCGACCGGCGTCGGCAAGACCGAGATTGCACGGCGGCTGGCGAAACTCGCCGGCGCGCCGTTCATCAAGGTCGAGGCGACGAAGTTTACCGAGGTCGGCTATGTCGGCCGCGACGTCGAGCAGATCATCCGCGACCTCCTTGAGGTCGGCATCAGTCAGGTCCGCGAGCGCAAGCGCAAGGACGTGCAGGCGCGCGCCCAGCAGGCCGCCGAAGAACGCGTGCTCGACGCGCTGGTCGGTCCGGGCTCGGGGCCGAGCACGCGCGAATCGTTTCGCAAGAAATTGCGTGCCGGCGAGATGAACGACAAGGAAATCGAAATCGAGACCCAAGGCGGCGGCGGCGCGCCGATGTTCGAGATTCCCGGCATGCCCGGCGCACAGATGAGCGCCATCTCGATCGGCGACATCTTCGGCAAGATGGGCAACCGGACGAAGACGCGGCGTCTCACGGTGGAAGCGTCGCACGAGCTGCTGGTCAACGAGGAATCCGACAAGCTGCTGGATTCCGACCAGCTGACGCAGGAGGCCATCAGCGTGGTGGAGAACTCAGGCATCGTGTTTCTCGACGAGATCGACAAGATCTGCGTGCGCGACGGCCGCAGCGGCGGCGACGTGTCGCGCGAGGGCGTGCAGCGCGACCTGCTGCCGCTGATCGAGGGTACCACCGTCTCCACCAAGCACGGCGCGGTGAAGACCGACCACGTCCTGTTCATCGCCTCGGGCGCATTCCACATCGCCAAGCCATCCGACCTGCTGCCGGAATTGCAGGGCCGGCTGCCGATCCGCGTCGAGCTGAACGCCCTGACCCGCGACGACATGCGCCGCATCCTTACCGAGCCGGAGGCGTCGCTGATCAAGCAGTATGTGGCGCTGCTGGCGACCGAGGGCGTGGCGCTGGAATTCGGCGACGACGCCATCGACGCGCTGGCCGACGTGGCGGTCGCGGTGAATTCGAGTGTGGAGAACATCGGCGCGCGGCGGCTGCAGACAGTGATGGAGCGGGTGCTCGACGAGGTGTCGTTCACCGCGCCGGATCGCAACGGCGAGACCATCCACGTCGATGCCGCCTATGTGCAGAAGTATGTCGGCGACCTCGCCAAGAACGCGGATCTGAGCCGGTTTATTTTGTAGTTGCTCCATCTACTGCACTGTCGTCGCCCGGCCTGCGCGCAATTGCGCGCCAGGACCTGGCGATCCAGTAAACTCTGGCGTCGGTGATGGAGCCGCAGAGTTGCCGTTTACTGGATCGCCCGCTTTCGCGGGCGATGACAACGGAGTGGAGCTTGGCGTCCTCGAACTACCTCGCCCGTCTCACCCGCACATACAGCGCGCCTTCGCCGCCGTGGCCGATATGGGCTTCCTCGAAGCCAACGACCAGCGTGCGGAATTCCGGCAGGCCGAGCCATTCCGGTACCTGTCTGCGCAGCACGCCGCGCTCCGATTCAGGACCGACTGTTCGGCCCTTGCCGGTGATGATCAGCACGAAGGTATGACCCTCATAGTTGGCGCGTTGCAGGAACGACAACAGCGCGCGGTGGGCGCGGATCTGGGTCATGCCGTGCAGGTCGAGACGGGCGTCGATGTCCTTGCGGCCGCGCGACAGCTGCGAGCGCTC
>DATCUS010000077.1:0-22461 GCA_036561845.1 Tardiphaga sp.
GCGCCTGGCGCCGCCGCGATCCGGCACGCCGCTCAGGTCTGGCTGGTGGCCGGACAGCCATCCCGTCGGATGCCGCGCATCGTCCGGCTTGACCGGAGCCCCGGAAGCACCGTGGTTGTCGCAGCCGCCTGGCGCCGCCCACGGCCGTCCGGCTTGGCCGTCCGGACCGCTGGCTGCGGGAAGCTGCGGAAGCAAAGCCTCGGCAAATCCCGGCGCCCCAGCTAAACCACTGTCACACCTCAGGATAAAATATTCCATAATATACCTTATGCGAATCCGAGATATAGGGTCTGCGAATGGGTGCAGGCGTGCTGTGGCTTTGCGCCTGGCAGCCCGCCTCTCCCGTGACGCGCCGTAACCGGATGGCAAAACTGTCGTGCCTTGCCACGGGCTGCCCGGGCCCCGTCCGGTGTGGCAACAGTCACGGCCATGATGAAGCCGGATATCCGATCAGCCGCTGAGGACCGAAGTGCGCATGTCCCGTGCGTGCGATCACATGAGATCGTCGAGCTGCGGCGCGCGCGTTCTCAGGTAGCCCATCAGCGCGGCAACGCGGCCCGGGGTCAGTTCGCGCTCGCGCCGGAGCATCGAGGTGCTCACGGGCTTGTCGCGCCAGTCCCGGAGCACCTCGATCGCCCGGCCCGACCTCAGGTCGGACGCCGCGAGCCAGAGCGGCGCGCAGGCCATTCCGGCGCCGCCCAGCATGGCGTTCCATACGGCATCGCCGTCATCGAAGGCGAACCGGACGTCCGCCGGATATGGCTTGCCCGCGGGTCCGGATGGCGTCCTGATGGGCCAGCCTTGAACCTGTCCGGTACGGCGGTTTCGGAAGCCGATGATATCGTGACCATCGATCTCATCGGGCGTTCGCGGCGCCGGCCGCCGCGTCAGATAGTCCGGCGCGGCGCAGATGACCCAGGGATAACTGAACCAGGCCTGCTGCCTGTGACCGGGCACGCCGGCCAGCGGTCCCGAGCGCAGCGCCAGATCGATGCCGTCTTCGGCAAGGTCGACGATCTCGTTGCTGGCGCGCACATCCAGCCGGATCTCGGGGTGAACCCGGGCGAACTCGGCCACAAGCGGCGCAAGGACGTGGCGCACGAAAGCAACCGGCGCACTGACGCGGACGATTCCCTTGTCCGCACCGCCGCCCGCGTCGGCCGCGGCGTCCTGAAAGTGCCGCGCGGCACGGACGACCTGACGGGCCGGCTCGAGCAACGCCTCCCCGTCTTCGGTGAGCGACAGCGCATGGGTCGAGCGATGCAGGAGCCGGGCGCCGACGTTTTCCTCGAGGCGCGCAATCGCCTTGGAAACGCTCGCCGCCGATGTGCCAAGCCGGCGACCGGCATCCGCGACGGAGCCTGCCTCGACCACCGCGATGAAACAGCGCAACTGCGCGACGGAAACGTCGGGATCGATTGGTATCATCGCACAACAACTATCATGCGCGACGATCAAGCGGCAATGCTCCGTCGTATTTCCCGGCGGATCGGGCCGGGCGCATGCCGCCTGCCCGGCATCATTACCTCACCACAGCTTCAGCGCCCGCGTACTGAATGCCGGACAACGTCTTCTTCAAGGAGCCCATCATGACCGGAAAACTGCGTTTGCTGGCGGCTGCGGCCGCGCTCACCATCGCGACATCTTCTGCGCCCGCATCTGCGCAAGGCATCAACAATCCCACGACCAGAACCGAGCGAGGACCAAAGACCATGACCGACAAACGCGTCGCGACCTACGAAAGCTATCTGACCGCGTGGTACGCGGTTTCCGACGAGGAGCGGCGGCGCCTGCTTCATGACAGCGTGACCGACGACATCGTCTTCACCAACCCGATGCAAACGCGCATCGGACTGGACGACGTAGTCAGGCACCTGGAGGGCTTTCAGCAGCGGACTCCCAACGCCAAGTTCGTATTGGTCACCATGCTCGGCTGGGAGAACAATGCACTGGCCACCTGGCAGTTCGTCGACGCCGACGGCAAACCGGGGTTCACCGGCTACGACGTCCTGCATTTCGACGACCACGGACGCATCAGCAGCATCCTGCTGTTCAGCAATGTCGAGAAATGGATCCTCAGATGATGCAGCGACGGAGAGCAGCCACAGAGCCGAAGAGCCGGGCAGTGCCCTCGCCTATTTCGCCGGCGTCTTGACCGGCGCGGCCTTCAGGTCCTTCCTGGAGTCCTCAGCGTATTCATCGAGCACCTTGCGGGTGAATCGGCCGATGGCGGCATATTCGATGTCGGTGAGATTGGCGAGCGACACCCGGGCCGATGTATCGACCACCTCAAATCCCTTGCCGGGCAGCAGCACCACGCCGGTTTCCTCGGCGAGCCGGAACAGGAAGCGCGTGCCGAGGTCGCCCTTGATGAACCAGCGCTCGAAGTCCGGCCCGTAGAGCTTGCCGCCGAGCTCCTGCAGGTCGATCAATGTGTAGTAGTTCACATCGTCCGGCTTGTGCGGAGCCACGACGCCCATGTTGCGGTACAGGGTCTGGTAGCGCTGGCGGATCAGCTGCTTGGCGGCGTTCTTGTACTGCTCCTGGCGGTCCATCAACCCGTTCAGCGCGAACAAGGCCATCTGCAGCTGCTGCGGCAACGACAGACCGGCGGTGTGGTTGAGGGCCACTGCCCGGCTGTCCGCCACCAGCCGGTCGATGAAGCGCAGCTCGCGCGGCGTGGTGGTCAGCGAGGCATAACGCTTGTCGAGCAGTTTCTTCGTGGCTTCCGGCAATTTCGCCAGCGCGGCGTCGATGGCGTTGTCCTGGTGAAGCGCGATGGCGCCGAGCCGCCAGCCGGTCGCGCCGAAGAATTTCGAGAAGGAGTAGACGCACAGCGTATTGCGCGGGCATTTGGCGAACAGCGAGACAAAGTCGTCGGCGAAGGTGCCGTAGACGTCGTCGGTGACCACCAGCAGGTCGGGCCGCTTGTCGGTGATCAGCGTCGCCAGCTTGTCGAGCACCACGTCGGACAGTTTTGACGACGGCGGATTGCTGGGATTGACCAGGAAGAAGACCTTGACCGCCGGATCCAGCAGCTTGGCCATCTCCTTGTCCGACAACTGCCAGTCGGAGGCCTCATCCATGCGGACATCGACGACGTCGAGGCCGTATTCGGCCAGCACCGGAATTTCCAGATAGGGCGAGAAAATCGGCGTGGCGATGGCGATCTTGTCACCGGGCGCGATCAGCTTGTTAACGCTGAGGCTCTGGAAGATATAGGTCATCGCCGCGGTGCCGCCCTCGGTGGCGAACACGTCGAATTTGCCCTCGGAGCGCAGCGGGCCGAACATCTCCTTGGCGAGGTACGCCTTGACGATCTCCTCGCAGTGCACGAGCATCCGTGGCGGCGTCGGATAGTTGCAGCCGAGAAACGCGGCGACCATTTCGTACAGGAATGCCTCGCGGTCGAGGCCGAGCTGGTCCTTCACGAAGGAAATCGCCGAGCGCAGAAACTTGATGCCATCTGTACTGGTGTTATGCGTCGCATAGGCTTCGAAACGTTGCACGATGCCGCGCAGTTCGGGCAAGCCGCCGAAGCCGCTGTCGAGATAGGAGTACGAGCGCTCCGCCTCCAGCAGGGCGAATTCGCCGAGGGTGAGGAACGCCCGGCGCGGCAGGGTGGCGAGAAAGTTGGGATTGCCCCTGCCCGCATTGAGCATCAGCCGCTGGGCGTCGGACGACGCCACCGCCATCAGCTTGTCCTTGAGTTCAAACGGACTGAGACCTTCGAACTTGCTGAAATCCTGTTCTGGCTTGTTCATATGCATTGATCCTGGTTCACGGTGTCGCGTTCTTGGTGATGATGCCGACAATGATCGGCCCCCACAGCGTCAGGAACACGTTGGCCACGGCATAGGTCACCGTGAAGGACACGACCGGCGTGGCGTTGCCGGCTTTCTCGAGCAGCGCGGCAAACGCCGGATTGGCGCTGCGGCCGCCGGCGACGCAGGCCAACGCCTCGATGGGATTGCGGATGCCCAGCACGTAGTAAGAGAAGAAGAACGTGACGATCTGCGGCACCAGCGTCACCGCGACGCCGAGGAACAACAGCGTCAGGCCGGATTGCTTGATGGCCACCAGCGCCTGCGGCCCGGCGGTGATGCCGACGATGCCGACGAACACAGCAAGACCGAAGTCGCGCAGGAAGTTTGACGCCCCCAGCGGCAGCGCCGCGAAGTTCGGATGCACGCTGCGCAGCCAGCCGAACAGCAGACCCGACAGCAGACAGCCGCCGCCGCTCCCGATGGACACCGGCACGCCCCAGACGCGGAATTCGATCATGCCGATCAGGATGCCGATCGCCATGCCGATGCCAAAGAATACAAAATCCGTGATCGCCGCGGCGCTGATCTTGTAGCCGATCTTCGCCTGCACCCGGTCGAGATCCCTGGGGCTGCCGACGAAGTGCAATTCGTCGCCGGACTTGACCTCAAGCTTGCCGAGCAGCGGCAGGCCGAGGCCCATCCGCTTGACCTCGGTGAGGAACACGCCATGGCGGGTTTCGACATTGGCGTGGTCGTGGATATCGGCCACGGTGCGGCCGCTGAGCGCGCGATTGGTGAGGATGATCTCGCGATTTTCCTCGACCAGTTGAAAACCTTCGGGCGCGGTCACTTCCGGGCCGAACAGGTCGCTGGCCGTGCCCATGGTCCCGACCATGCCGGTGACAGCGACCTTGTCGCCGGCCTGCAGCACTGTCGCGTCGGTGAGGTCGACAGTCTTGCTGTCGCGAAACACCGCCTCGACCGCCGCGTCGGTGATGATCTTGTCGATCTCGATGACGGTCTTGCCGGCGGCCCTACCCTGTGCGTCGATCGCGTAGAACCGCGTCACCACGCTGCGGATGGCGTTGAACTGGCCGGGATCGAGCTCGGCGTGGCCGCCCGACATCTGCTTGGCCAGATCGACAGCTTCCTTGCGGATGTCCCATTTCATGATGGTCGGGAAGAACCATGTGACCATGATGATCGGGCCGAGCGAGCCGAAGATGTAGCAGACGGCATAACCGACCGCGACGTTGGTCTGCATGATCCTGGTGAGGTCTGCGGACAGCCCAAGCTTGGCGATGGCGTCGCCGGCAGTGCCGATGATCGCCGACTGGGTCAAGCCGCCGGCGGCCAGACCAGCGGCCATGCCGCGATCGAGATCGAACATCCACGCGGCGCCGAGCACGCAGAGCAGGCCGACGGCACACATGACGAAGGCGGACACCAACTGGTTGAGCGAGCGCCGATTGAGCGCATGGAAGAATTGCGGGCCGCCCTGAAAGCCGACCGCATAGATGAACAGCGCGAAGAAGATCGCCTTGATGCCGTTGTCGATGTTGATGCCGATCTGGCCGATCACCACGCCGACCAGCAGCGTCCCGGCGATGCCGCCGAGCACGAATTTCTGGACCCTGAATTTGCCTACGAAGTAGCCGAGGGCAATCGTAATGAACAACGCCACCAGCGGCTGGCTGGCGAACAACTCGCGCAAGATAGTCATATCTGATCTCGGAAGGCTTGCGCGGGAACGCCTGTTTCGGCGACCACCATGACGCGGGCGGCGAGCTGTTTCGCGCGAGGCCTGAATGTAGAGCGCGCTTATATCGGCGGATTGTCCAGATTTATCGCCCGGTCTCCGACATATATATCTTTGGAACCATTTTGCTTTTGCAACAAATGACGCGCAGCCGGGGACAAAGCGTCGCCGATCATCTTCTATAGATGACGTCCCTTGACCGGTTCGGAGCCGGGCACCGGAAACCGGATCGTCGTGCCGACCGTGATCCAGTCGGCATTCTCGCCGGTGATGTTGTGTCCGTAGATCACGTCGACCGAGAAGATATCGTTGGGACGATAGCGCAATCCGGTCTGGAATTTCGGCCGCGTGACGCTCGGAATGTCGGACTGACCCACCTGCCCGTAGACTTCGATGGTGTACTGGAACACGTCGGTGAGCTTCCAGTCGAAGCCGGCGCCGTAGGTGAAGTAATGGCGGTCGACCGTGCGGTCCCACAGCCAGCCGGCATTGAGATTGATGCGCGTCACTTCGGAAAACCGCCAGGTCAGCGGGATCTCGCCGAACATCGAGGTGTTCTGCCCGGTCTGCGCGTCGAACGCCACGCCCCCCAGCGCCGAGACGCCGAACTTGCCGATGCCGGTCGGCACCAGATTGATCTTGGCTTTGGGCGCGACGCTGGTGCCCCAGTCGCCGTCGCTGCGAAACCGGCTGGTCATCACGCTGAGCTCGACCGGCCTGATGATATCGACCACGCAGGACGGATTGGCGACCGCCGAAAAATCGGTGTTGGTGGCTGTCGACAGCCAGCTCTCCACCTTGCACGAGCCGAGGTCGGAGATGTCGGCGGCGTCCACCGCATAGGCGCCGTTGGCGGCCTGGGCATGGTGCGGCGCCAGCCAGGCGGCGGCAACGGCAAGCGATGTCGCCAGGTGTCGCGCGACGCGATTCGGGTGTGTCATGACGGTGAGACCTAGCAGAGCCCTGCCCTCGACACGCGGTATTTGTTGCGCTTATCTTCGGGCATGAGCGAGCATCATCACGACCACGATCATCCGCACCAGCATTCCGAGCTGTCCGAGACCGAGCTGCGCGTGCGCGCGCTGGAGACCGTGCTGACCGAGAAAGGCTATGTCGAGCCGGCGGCGCTGGACGCCATCATCCAGGCCTACGAGACCAGGATCGGCCCGCGCAACGGTGCGCTGGTGGTGGCCAGAGCCTGGAGCGATCCGGCGTTCAAACAGGCCTTGCTGGCGGACGGCAGCAAGGCGGTCGGCACCCTCGGCCATGTCAGCCGCACCGGCGATCATCTGGTGGTGGTCGAGAACACCCCCGCCCGCCACAACATGGTCGTCTGCACGCTGTGCTCCTGCTACCCGTGGGAAATGCTGGGGCTGCCGCCGGTATGGTACAAGGCGGCGCCGTATCGCTCGCGCGCCGTCAAGGATCCGCGCGGCGTGCTGGCGGATTTCGGTGTCAGTCTGCCAAAGGAGACCGAAATCCGGGTGTGGGATTCCACCGCGGAGACGCGTTTCCTGGTGCTGCCGATGCGCCCCGCAGGCACCGAGGGTTTTAGCGAGGCGCAGCTCGCCGAACTGGTGACGCGGGATTCGATGATCGGCACCGGCCTGGCGAAAATACCGGGGGCCGCGTCATGAACGGCGTTCACGACATGGGCGGCATGGACGGCTTCGGCAAGGTCGCGCCGGAGCCGAACGAACCGATGTTTCATGCCGCCTGGGAATCGCGTGTGCTGGCCATGGTGCGCGCCATGGGTGCCGCCGGCGCCTTCAACATCGATGCCTCGCGCTATTATCGCGAGATGCTGCCGCCGGACGTCTACCTGTCGAGCAGCTACTATCAGAAATGGCTGCTGGGTCTGGAAGACCTGCTGGTGGACAAGGGCTATGTCGCCCGTGACGAGATCGCGGCGGGCCACGCGTCGGCGCCGCCGAAGCCGCTGAAGCGGGGCAGCTTCAGGATCGACGATGTCGAACGTATCATGGCCCGCGGCGCATTCGGCCGCCCGGCCCCGGCGCCGGCGAAGTTCAAGAACGGCGACCGCGTCCGCGCCAGGAACATCCATCCCGCGACGCATACGCGCCTGCCGCGTTACGTGCGTGGCCATGTCGGCGTGATCGAGCGCGACCACGGCTGTCACGTTTTCCCCGATAGCGCAGCCAATGACGCCGGCGAGAACCCGCAATGGCTCTATACCGTGGTGTTCGATGGTGCCGAGCTGTGGGGCCCGGACGGCGATCCGACGCTGAAGGTGTCGATCGACGCGTTCGAGCCGTATCTGGAGCCGTTGTGATGGCGCTGGATCCGCAGGCCGCGCAGCGCGCCACGGCGGCCGTGCCCGGCATTCCCCTCGATGCCGACGGGCCGGTGTTCCGCGAACCCTGGGAGGCCCAGGCCTTCGCCATGGCGCTGGCGCTGCACGAGCGCGGCCTGTTCACCTGGAGCGAATGGGCAGCCGCGCTGGCCGCAGAGATCAAGCGCGCGCAGGCAGCCGGGGACGCCGACACCGGCGAGACCTATTACCGGCATTGGCTGGCGACTCTGGAAGGCCTGGTCGCCACAAAAGGCGTCGCCTCGGCCGAGACGCTGCATCGCACCCGCGATGCCTGGGACCATGCCGCCGACCGCACGCCGCACGGCCAGCCCATCGTGCTGACACCGGCGGATTTTGCGACTGTAACTCACAAAAACTGAGACGAGCGCCGGCTTCCTTCACCTCTCCCCGTTGGGGAGAGTGAAGGAAGCCGGCGTGTCGTGAGAGAAGCTTACACTTCCGTCGCCTTGAATTCCCGCCAACCCTTCGCGCGCAGCTCGCAGGCCGGGCATTTGCCGCAACCATAGCCCCAGTCGTGCAGCGCGCCGCGGGTGCCGAGATAGCAGGTGTGGGAGTGTTCGCGGATCAGGTCGACCAATCCGGCGCCACCGAGTTCCTGGGCCAAGGCCCAAGTCGCCGCCTTGTCGCGCCACATCAGGGGCGTGTGAAGTTCGAATTGGCGATCCATGCCGAGATTGAGGGCCGTCTGCAGCGCGCGGATGGTGTCGTGGCGGCAATCCGGATAGCCGGAATAATCGGTCTCGCACATGCCGCCGATGATGTGGGTGATCCCGCGCCGGTAGGCCAGCGCCGCGGCGAAGGTCAGGAACACCAGATTGCGGCCCGGGACAAACGTGTTGGGCAGGCCGCCTGCCCCCATCTCGATGGCGACGTCGCGGGTCAGCGCGGTGTCACTGATGACGCTCAGTGTCGGGATATCGAGGGTGTGACTATCGCCAAGTTTGGCGGCCCAGCTGGCGTTGAGCACCTTGATCCCGTCGAGCAGCTTGGCGCGGCTGTCGAGTTCGATCAGGTGACGCTGGCCGTAGCTGAAGCCGAGCATTTCGACGCGACTGAAGCGCGCCAGCGCCCAGGCGAGGCAGGTGGCGGAATCCTGGCCGCCGGAGAACAGCACCAGGGCGGTTTGTTGCGAGAGATCGTCGGTCATGACCGTGCCATTAGCACCATGGGCGGCAGCGGGAAAGTTGCGTCCGTGCGTAGGGCGGGTTAGCGAAGCGTAGCCGCCAGCCGAGATCATGTGGCGGTGGCGCGGCGGATTACGCCTCCGGCTAATCCGCCCTACGGTCTGGAGCTTCAATGACCCCTTCCTGCGACATTGCCGGCCTCATCGAGATCATGGCGCGCCTGCGCACGCCCGGCACCGGCTGCCCGTGGGACCTCGAACAGACCTTTGCGACCATCGCCCCCTACACCATTGAGGAGGCCTATGAGGTCGTCGACGCCATCGCGCACAACGATCTCGGCGATCTCTGCGACGAACTCGGCGACCTGCTGCTGCAGGTGGTGTTTCACGCGCGCATGGCCGAGGAGCAGAATGCCTTCGCCTTTGGCGATGTCGTGGAAGCCATCACACGAAAAATGATCCGCCGGCACCCGCATGTGTTCGCCGACGCCGACGGCAACGTGACGCCGTCCCACGTCAAGGGCGTCTGGGACCGCATCAAGGCCGAAGAGAAGGCCGAACGCGCCGCGCGCCGTCCCGCGGCACCGGCGCCGTCATCGCTGCTGGCGGGGGTCAAGGCCGGCCAGCCGGCGCTGTCACGCGCAATGGCCCTGCAGCGCAAGGCCTCCACCGTCGGCTTCGACTGGAACGATCCGCGCGCGGTGCTGGCGAAGATTCGCGAGGAAGCCGATGAGATCGAGGCTGCGCTGGACCGCGGCGACAAGACCGAGATGGCGGCGGAGACCGGCGACCTCATGTTCGCCGTGGTCAATCTGGCGCGCCATGTCGACGCCGATCCCGAACTGGCGCTGCGCGGCACCAATGCCAAGTTCGAGCGGCGGTTTGCGTATATCGAGCGCGCGCTGGCGGCCAGGGACCGCACGCTGCAGGACGCGACGCTCGAAGAGATGGATGCGTTGTGGAATGAGGCGAAGGGGACGGAGTAGCGGTTGCAAATTGGAGTCGTGCGCGATGCCGATGGATTCCCTCCCCTTGCGTGGAGGGTCGGCCGAACGAGCGATGATGCAAAGCATCATCGGATGTGGAGGCCGGGGTGGGGGTGCTACGAGCGACGGAGTTTGGGGCACCCCCACCCGACCGCGCTTCGCGCGGCCACCCTCCCCGCAAGGGGGAGGGAGAAGAAAGAGCCGCGCTGTCAGCGAGCTATTCTAAGTCGTTTGATACCTAAGCCGTCGCGTCATCCGGATGCAGCACCGCGTGGTACTTGCTCATGACGATATCGCGCTTGGTCTCGTCGACGCGCACGGTCATGTCGAAATGATCGTCGTGCAATTCCTTGGCCAGCACCTCGGCATTGCGATGCAGCCAGCTGATCCCGGCGCCGTCGGAGGCGGCGATGGTGAGATCGAGCGTGATCCGCGCCGCCGCCAGCCGCTCCTCGATCACGTTGAGCAATTCGGGAATGCCCTCCCCGGTTTCCGCGGAGACGAGAAAGCACGGACGTTCCGGCGGGCGGCGTGCCGCGATGTTGGCGAGGTTCTCGCGCTGCTCGGCGTCGAAGCGGTCGATCTTGTTCCAGACTTCGAGGATGCGTCCGCCGGCCTCGGCGTCGATGCCGAGCTGCTGCAGCACCTTGTCGACGTCGCTCTGCTGCGCATCGGCGTCTTCATGGGAGATATCGCGGACATGCAGGATGATGTCGGCCTCCAGCACCTCCTCCAGCGTGGCGCGGAACGCCGCGACCAGCTGCGTCGGCAGGTTGGAGATGAAGCCGACGGTGTCCGACAGCATCGCCTTGCCGCCATGCGGCAGCGTCAACGCGCGCAGGGTCGGGTCCAGCGTCGCGAACAGCATGTCGGCGGCGGTGACCTCGGCACGGGTCAGCCGGTTGAACAGCGTCGACTTGCCGGCATTGGTGTAGCCGACCAGCGCCACCACGCGATACGGCACGCGCTGGCGTCCGGCGCGGTGCAGCCGGCGGGTGGCCTGCACCTTCTTGATCTCGTTCTCGATGCGCGTGATGCGATCGCCGATCAGGCGGCGATCGGCCTCGATCTGGGTTTCGCCGGGACCGCCCATGAAGCCGAAGCCGCCGCGCTGGCGTTCCAGATGGGTCCAGGAGCGCACCAGCCGGCTGCGCTGATAGTTGAGATGCGCGAGTTCGACCTGCAGCGCGCCTTCCTTGGTCTTGGCGCGACGGCCGAAAATTTCCAGAATCAACCCGGTGCGGTCCAGCACCTTGGTATTCCATTCCTTTTCCAGATTGCGCTGCTGGATCGGCGACAGTGCGCAGTCCATCACCACCAGTTCGATGTCGTGGCCGGCGATGAGGCCGAGGATCTCCTCGACCTTGCCCTTGCCGAGATAGGTCGCCGGCCGGATCTGGCTGAGCGGCGCGACGATCGCCTCGGCGATGGTCAGGTCGATGGCCCGCGCCAGACCGACCGCCTCCTCGAGCCTGGCATCGGCATTGCGGACATGGTTCTGCGCCTGCGCTTCGGCGTCGCCGCGCCGTTCACGCAGGTACGGACCGATGACCACCACCCGTCCGCTGTGTTCGCCTTGCGCTGATCCGGGACGGTCAGCGCCCCCTTCGAAGCTCCGGGGTTCCAATCAGTTTAATCTCAAGCTGGTGCGTCCTCGCCGCCTTCGAACAGCTGGATCGGAGCGCCCGGCATGATGGTCGAGATTGCGTGTTTGTACACAAGCTGCGAGTGACCGTCGCGCCGTAGCAGCAAACAGAAATTGTCGAACCATGTGACAATGCCCTGCAGCTTCACTCCGTTGACCAGAAAGATCGTCAGGGGCGTCTTGGTTTTGCGTACGTGGTTGAGGAAGGTGTCCTGTAGATTTTGTGCGCGGTCTGCCGCCATTTTTTTAATCCCGCAGTTTGTTGTGCTTGTTTTTTTTAAACCCGGTGCAGCTCTCTCCGGAGCGTCACCTAGCCGTCGCGATTCCTGAGATCCCCCTCCGGAAGCACGACGAATTGATTAGAAGGCACGCGCGCTTCTTAGGCAAGCCAGTTCCGATGGCGGTCGCCTAAAAGGCGCGCAATTGTCAGGAAATTGCCGAAAAGCGATGGAACTCGTCACGTAAACGTGTGGCGATGGCTCCGGGTTTGCCGTCTCCGATGGTGTTGCCGTCAATGCTGACCACCGGCATCACGATCTGACTCGCCGACGACACGAAGGCCTCGGCCGCGTGATAGGCCTCGTCAGGCGTGAAGTTCCTCTCTTCCAGCTTGAGCTGCAGCGAGGCCAGCACGTCGATCAATACGGCGCGGGTGATTCCCGACAGGATGCCGCTCTCGGCGGTGCGGGTGACCACCTTGCCATCCCTGGTGACGATCCAGGCGTTGCACGAGGCCCCCTCGGTGACAAAGCCGTCGGCGTCGACATACCAGGCCTCATAGGCGCCCTTGTCGCGCGCTTCCTGACGCGCCAGCACGTTCGGCAACAGGCCGACGGTCTTGATGTCGACGCGCGGCCAGCGATTTTCGGCTGTCGTGATCACCTTGACGCCGCGCGCGGCCTGCGCCTGGTTCTTGGCAAAATTGAGCGACTTCGCGGTGATGACCAGGCTGGGCTTCACCTCGGGCGACGGGAAGCCGTGATCGCGGTGGGCGACGCCGCGGCTGATCTGCAGATAGACGATGCCGTAGCTGATGCGGTTGCGCCGGATCACCTCCTGCATCACGATCTTTAATGACGTCAGCGGCATCGCCTCGGCGATACGCAGCTCGCGCAGCGAGCGCTGCATCCGGGCCATATGGCGTGGAAAATCCACCATCTTGCCGCCGACGATCTCGCAGACTTCATAGATGCCATCCGCGAACTGGTAGCCCCGGTCTTCGACATTCACGGCGGCATCGCGCAGGTTTTGATAGTGACCGTTCACATAGGCAATGCGCGACATCGTTTGTCCTGATAGCTGAGGGATTGCGTTGAAGAGATGAGTTAGCCGACGCCGAGCGCCTTGAGCTTGCGGTGCAGGGCCGAGCGTTCCATACCGACAAATTCCGCTGTGCGCGAGATATTCCCGGAAAAGCGGCTGATCTGGGCGATCAGGTAGTCGCGCTCGAACACCTCGCGGGCCTCGCGCAAGGGAAGGCCCATGATGTGCTCGCCATTGTTGCTGGTGGGCATCGACGGCACCATCGAGCCGACATCCTGCGGCAGCATGTCGGCCGTGATGATCACCTCCGGCCCGCCGCCGGCGAGAATCATCACGCGCTCGACGTTGTTGCGCAGCTGCCGGATGTTGCCGGGCCAGACATGCGACTGCAGCACCGCCATGGCATCCTGGCCGATCTGGCGTTTCGGCAGCCCGGTGGCCACCGAAATCTGCTCCATGAAATATTCGATCAGTTCCGGAATGTCTTCGCGATGCTCGGACAGCGGCGGCACGCGGATCGGCACCACCGAGAGCCGGTGATAGAGATCCTCGCGGAATCTCCCTTCGGCGATCTCCTCCTCGAGGTTGCGCGCGGTCGAGGAGATGATGCGGACGTCGACATGGACCTTGGTAGTCCCCCCTGCCCGCGTAAAGGTCTGGTCGACCAGCACCCGCAGAATCTTGTTCTGGGTCTCGCGCGGCAGGTCGCCGATCTCATCGAGGAACAGCGTGCCGCCATGGGCCTCCTCCAGCGCGCCGGCCTTGCGGGCCTGTTCGCCGTTGGTCTGCTCGATGCCGAACAGTTCGACCTCCATGCGCTCCGGCGTGATCGCCGCGGCATTGATGACAACGAACGGTCCTTCGGCACGCTGCGACGCGTTGTGCAGCGTGCGCGCCGCCAGTTCCTTGCCGGCGCCGGAGGGGCCGACGATCAGGATGCGGCTGTTGGCCTTGGCGGCGCGGTCGATGGTCTGGCGCAACTGGTTCATGGCGGCCGAGCGGCCGGTCAGCGAGCTCGCCACCGGCGCGAGTTGCTTGAGTTCCTTGACCTCGCGTTTCAGCCGCGAGGTTTCCAGCGCCCGCGTCGCCACCAGGATCAGGCGATCGGCCTTGAACGGCTTTTCGATGAAGTCATAGGCGCCGCGCTTGATGGCGGCGACGGCAGTCTCGATATTGCCGTGGCCCGAGATCATCACCACAGGCATCTCGGCGTGGTCGCGCTTGACCTGCTCGAGCAGCTGCAGGCCGTCGAGCTTGCTGCCCTGCAGCCAGATGTCGAGGAACACCAGGTTGGGGCGGCGGTTGGAGATTTCCGCCAGCGCGCTGTCGCTATCGCGCGCGGTACGCGTGGTGAAGCCTTCGTCCTCGAGGATGCCCGCCACCAGATCGCGAATATCGGCCTCGTCATCGACGATGAGAATGTCATTTGCCATGGGATGCGCTCTGTCTTTGTCCGTTCGGTCAGTTGCCGCTCGCGGCGACGGTCTTGAGTTCGTTGCCCGGGGCGGCTTTTGGTTCGGCGTTTGCGGCATCGGGCTTCTGGCCGGAAATGGCAAAGCGCAGCCGCATCCAGGCGCCGCGGGCACCGGGCCGGATGTCGGAGGCATCGTTGAGTTCGATGCGCCCGCCATGGTCCTCCAGAACGCGCCCGACGATGGCGAGACCAAGGCCGGTGCCCTTCTCGCGCGTGGTGACATAGGGCTCCAGCAGCCGCGACCGGCTCACCGTGGGCAGACCGATGCCGTTGTCGATCACGTCGATGACGATGTCCTCGTTCTCGCGCGCGGCGATGACCTCAATGCGGCCTTTCCCGAGCGTTTCCGGTGGCACCGCCTCGATGGCCTCGGTGGCGTTCTTGATGATGTTGGTCAGTGCCTGCGAGATCAGCCGACGATCGAACCGCGCACGCATCGGCTCTTCCTTGATTTCGGCCTCGATATCGATGTCGGGATGGCCGACCCGCATCAGAAATACGACCTGGCGCACCGCATCGGCGACGTCCTCGCCCTCGATCACCGGTTTCGGCATCCGTGCGAAGCGCGAGAATTCGTCGACCATGCGCCTGATGTCATCGACCTGGCGGACGATGGTGTCGGTGCATTGTTCGAAGATCAGCTTGTCTTCGATGATGACCTTGCCGAATTTGCGGCGGATGCGTTCCGCGGACAACTGGATCGGGGTCAACGGATTCTTGATCTCGTGGGCGATGCGGCGGGCGACGTCGGCCCAGGCCGACGTGCGCTGCGCCGACACCAGTTCGGTGATGTCGTCCAGCGTGATGATGTAGCTGTCGCGCGACTGGCTGGTCTGTTCGGCGCTGACCCGCACCGACAGCACCCGCTCCTGGCCGCCGCGGGAGATGTTGATCTGGCCCTGCACCAGCCGCTGCGAGCCTTCGCGCACGGTCTGCATCATCTCGTCGAGCTCGGGGATGATTTCGTGCAGGGGATGGCCGAGGGTCTCCGACTCCGAATGGCCGATCAGTTTTTCCGCCGAGCGGTTGAGGATGCCGATGCTGTTGGCCCCGTCGACGCCGATAATGCCGGCGCTGGCGGAGGACAGCACCGCCTCGATGAAGCGGCGGCGGCTGTCGATGACGTCGGAGGCCGACACCAGTTCGTCGCGCTGGGTCCGCAACTCCTGGGTCATCTTGTTGAAGGTCTCGCCGAGATGCGCCAGATCGCCTTCGGACTGGATCACCGGCACCCGCACGTGCAGGTCGCCGGTCGACACCGCATTGGCGGCGCCCATCAGACGGCGGATCGGCGTCACCAGCCAGTTGGCAAAATTCAGCCCGATCAGCACCGACGACATCAGCACCGTCAGCGCGATCACCGTGAACATCAGGGCGAAGGCGACCTGGATGCCTAGCCGTCGGGATTCGAGGTCGGCATATTCTGCGACGCTCGCCTGGGTCTGGCGCAGTTGCGCCACCACCCGCGGGTCGAGCAGCCGCGCCACATAGAGGAAGGTATCGTCGAAGGCGCGCAGCCGGATCACCGCGGCCACGTAATTGGCCTCGATGAACACCGCGATCTGTGGCTCGGTTTCATCGACGTTCTTAAGGAAGTCAGCCGCCGGCGTGGTGAAATCCTGGCGGATCCCGGTCTGCGCCGATTCGAGGACGTTGCGGTCTTTGTCGATGATCATCGCCCCCGGCAGGTTGCGCGATGCGGCGCTGGCGGTCAGCAGGCTGCGGAAGGTGCCGCGGTCCTGATCGAACAGCGGTCGCGCATGGGCGATGTCGTTGGCCATGCCCAGGATGTCGCCCCGGATCAGCTGGGCGTGTTCGTGCAGATAGGCGTTGGCAACGATCAGGGAATTCTGGATGACCTCGCGAGTCGGCCCCGAAAACAGCCGGTCGAGGCCTCGATCGAGGGTCACATTGGCGACGATCGAGACCAGCACAGCGGGAATCACCGCGATCACCGAGAACAGGCTGACGATCTGGACATGCAACCGGGCGGCGGCGCGCCCGCGGCGGCGGGCCTGCACTACCTTCCAGACTTCGCGGGCGATGATGATCACCAGCAGAAAGACGGCGGTGGCGTTGATCAGCAGGAAGGTGACGACGACGTTGTGGGTCGGCGCGATCGGCGTCAGTCCGGTCAGCACGACAAAGGTCAGGAAGGCCGACAGCAGCGCCAGGCCGACGGCAAACGGCGGCAACAGCCGGCGCAGGGTCCATTTGCGCGGTTCAGCCGACAATGGTTCGAACGCTGGGGGCGACGTGTCTGCGCTGGTCATTCCGGATTTTGGTGAGCGTGAACGCCATGTCGTCGCGGGATCGAGCCCGACACGTACTGATGCAATCATACAACAATGTTGCTCAATTACGACAATTCCACGGCATGCGAAAGCCGCGGAAAACGCAACAACGCGGTTTCACACGGCCTGGAGCTGGAATTGTTCGATTTGGGTTCCTCCCTCGCCCCGCAGGAGCGAGGCGAGGTCAGGTCTGCGCGCGCGGGTGCTAACCGCCGGTTCGATAGACCTGGATGTCCAGATCGCGAATCTTCTTGCGCAGCGTGTTGCGGTTGAGGCCGAGCAGATCCGCAGCACGGATCTGGTTGCCACGGGTCGCCGCCAGGGCAGCGGTGAGCAGCGGCACCTCAATCTCGCGCAGGATGCGGTGATACAGGCCGGGCGGCGGCACGCCGTTCGGGAAACTCGAGAAGTGCGAGGACAGATAGACCTCGACGGCGCCGCCGAGATTGTCGACGCCGTTCTGGGTGCTGCCCCCGGACACCACCGCGGGGGGCGCCAGTTCGCCGTCGATCACCGAACCGGTGATGACGTCCTGCGGATACAGCGCGGCCAACCGTCGGGCGAGGTTTTCCAGTTCGCGAACGTTGCCAGGCCAGCGATGCTGCTTCAGGCGCTCCAGTGCCAGGGCGTCGAGCTTCTTCGGCGGCAAGCCATCCTTTTCAGCCATGGCGAAGAAGTGCCGGATCAGATCCGGAAGGTCCTCGATACGTTCGCGTAAAGGAGGAAGACGCAGCGGCACAACGTTGAGACGAAAGAACAAATCCTCGCGGAACAGGCCCTGCTGGATGAGAATCCGCAGGTCCTTGTTGGAGGCCGCAACGATGCGAACATCCGTCTTGATCGGGGTGCGACCGCCGACGGTGGTGTATTCGCCCTGCTGCAGCACCCGCAGCAGACGGGTCTGCGCCTCCATCGGCATGTCGCCGATTTCGTCCAGAAACAACGTGCCGCCCTCGGCCTGCTCGAACCGGCCGGAGGCCCTTGTATTGGCGCCGGTGAAGGCGCCGCGCTCATGGCCGAACAGTTCGGATTCGATGAGGTCGCGCGGGATCGCGGCCATGTTGACCGCCACGAACGGGCCGTTGCGGCGCTTGCCGTAGTCGTGCAGCGCGCGCGCCACCAGTTCCTTGCCGGTACCGGACTCGCCGGAGATCATCACCGTCAGGTCGGTCTGCATCAGCCGCGCCAGCACCCGGTAGATTTCCTGCATGGCGGGCGAACGACCGACCAGCGGGATCGAATCGAATTCGCCGTCATCGGCGACGCTGGCGACGCGCTCCTTGGGCTCGGCCAGCGCGCGGCCGACGATGGCGATCAGTTCCTTGAGGTCGAACGGTTTGGGCAGATACTCATAGGCGCCGCGCTCCGAGGCGCGGATCGCCGTCATGAAGGTGTTCTGCGCGCTCATCACGATGACCGGCAGGTTCGGCCGCATCTTCTTGATCCGCGGCAGCAGGTCGAAGGCGTTCTCGTCGGGCATCACCACGTCGGTGATGACCAGATCGCCCTCGCCCTGGCTGACCCAGCGCCACAGCGTGGCGGCGTTGCCGGTCAGGCGAACCTCATATCCGGCGCGCGAGAGGGCCTGATTCAGGACGGTGCGAATGGCGGTGTCGTCATCCGCGACCAGAATGCTACCTGCGGGCATTGTTATGTCTCATCTTGCTTTTTGTGAGGTGTGCGCCGACGTCGCCGGGACGTCGCCGTTGCTCGGTTCGAAGGTTTTGGCGGTGTTGAACATGGGCAGCAGGACGCGGAAAATCGTCTTCCGCGGCTGGGATTCGCATTCGATGATTCCGCCGTGATCGCCGACAATCTTGGCAACCAATGCAAGACCCAGGCCGCTTCCGGTGGGCTTGGTCGTGACGAACGGGTCAAACAGGTTCGGCAGCAGGTCTTCCGGCACGCCGGGGCCGTTGTCCTTGACGCAGAACTCCAGCGGCAGCGACACCCTGGTCTTCTTGCCCGGCACCGACAGCCGAACGCCGGGCCGGAACGCGGTGGTGAGCTGGATCTCGCCATCGCTGCCGAGTTCCGCGACGGCCTCGGCGGCGTTCTTCACCAGGTTGAGGAACACCTGGATGAGCTGGTCCTGGTTGGCCAGCACCGGCGGCAAGGACGGGTCGTATTCCTCGATGAAGCGGATGTTGCGGGCGAAACCCGACTGTGCGAGCCGCTTCACATGGTCGAGCACGGAGTGGATGTTGACCGGACCGCGTGCCACCGGACGATCGTCGCCGAACACCTCCATGCGATCGACCAGGGTCACGATGCGATCGGCCTCGTCGCAGATCAGCCGCGTCAGCATGCGGTCTTCCGACGACGCGGCCTGCTCGAGCAGCTGCGCGGCGCCGCGAATGCCGGACAGCGGGTTCTTGATTTCGTGGGCCAGCATCGCCGCCAGCGCGATCACCGAGCGCGCGGCGCTACGATGGGTGAGCTGGCGGTCCATCTTGTCGGCGATGGTGCGCTCCTGCAGCATCACCACGATATGTCCAGGCCGCTCGCTCAAGGGCGCCACGTGAAGATCGACCTGGCGGTCGCGGCCGATCCGCGGCGTGCCGAGATCGACCTTGAACTCGTTGACCGGCGAGCCCGAGTCGCGGACCTGATCGATCAGTGCCAGCAGCGGGCTGCCGAACGGCACCAGTTCCTTGAGAGATTGGCGCCGCAGGAACTGGGTCGAGATTTCGAAAAACGACTCAGCCGCCATGTTGGCGTCGACGATCTTGCCGTCCGGTGCAATCAGCAGCACCGGATTGGGCAAGGCGTTGAGAATCGCCTCGCTATCGGTGGAAATCGGGGGGCGGTGTTCTGCAACAGCGGTCATGCGGCAGCACTCCATGCGAAGTCGTCAAACGCATCGTGAAGGGAACGGTGCACCCCGGCCGGATCCTCGGCGGTTTGAATTCTCTGTTTCCAGGCCTTCAGCGTTTCTGCCGGCGCGTCGCTGGTGGCCGCGGCGGCATCGAGCGACCAGCCAAGATGTTTTCGTGCGTGGCGCAGCCCGACGTGGACGCCGTAATGGCTGAGGATCTCGTCGTAGAGTGTGCGGATGTAGGACAGTTGCACGGCAAGTGCGGGCTCGGCTTCCGCCATGCCGGTCTGCAGGCGGCGGGCGATCTGGCCGGGCACCCAGGGACGCCCATAGGCGCCGCGGCCGACCATCACGGCATCGGCGCCGGACAGTTCCAGCGCGGTCAGTGCCTTCTCGTACGAGGTGACATCACCGTTGACGATCAGCGGAATGTCGATCGCATCGCGCACCGCGCGGACTGCGCCCCAATCCGCCTCGCCCTTGTAAAACTGGCAACGGGTACGGCCATGCACCGTGATCAACTGCACGCCTGCAGCTTCGGCGCGGCGCGCCAGCTCCGGCGCATTCAGTGAATTGTCGTCCCAGCCGAGCCGCATCTTCAAGGTGACCGGGGCCTTGACCGCCGCCACCGTAGCGTCGATCAGCGTGAGCGCGTGATCGAGGTTGCGCATCAGCGCCGAGCCGGACTGGCCGATACCGCCGGTGACCTTGCGCGCCGGGCAGCCCATGTTGATGTCGATGATATCGGCGCCGCCGGCTTCGGCGATGCGGGCGCCCTCCGCCATCCAGCGAGCCTCGCAGCCGGCCAGCTGGACCACGTGCGGGCCCAGCCCGGTCGCCTCAACGCGCAACACGGACATCGGACGGCCATTGACGAGATCGGCGCTTGCCGTCATCTCTGAGACCACGAGGCCGGCACCGAGTTCGGCGACCTGCCGCCGGAACGGGACATCGGTGATGCCCGTCATGGGTGCCAGAACCACCCGGTTGGCGATTTCGATGTCGCCAATGCGCAATGGCTTGGGGTTTGAGAATTCCTGGGCGGTCACAGACCTACTCGTCCTTCATGTACACGCTGCGTTGCGGTCGAGATGCATCATGCGCACATATCTTGTGCAGTCAACCTTCATGCCTACACTTTAGACAGGTCGCCTGATTTTGCAAGTGCAGTGCAGCAATGCGTGGTTGTTCGTTCACGCCAAGGGAATCATGCTGTTTTTGCCGTCCGGCATGGTAAGGGCTGTGCGCCCACAGCTTACCCCTTAATCAGTTGAGCCTGATGACGAAATCGACAAGATCTGCCGCCATTATCGTCGCTGCCGGACGCGGGTTGCGCGCCGGGTCCGGTGGACCGAAGCAATATCGCTCGATTGCCGGACGTACCGTCATCGCCCGCGCGATGGAGCCGTTCTGTGCACATCCGGATATTGCGGCCGTTCAGCCCGTCCTCAATCCCGACGACATGGCCATGTTCAATGAGGCCGTCGGTCACTTGCGGTACGATAGTCCCGCAAAGGGCGGGGCCAGCCGGCAGGCTTCGGTCCATGCCGGCCTTGAGGCGCTGGCCGGCAATCCGCCCGACATCGTGTTGATCCACGACGCTGCACGGCCCTTCGTGACCCCTGCCCTGATTTCGCGCGCGATCGCCGCCGCCGGTATCACCGGCGCGGCGGTCCCCGCGATTGCCGTCACCGACACGATCAAACAGGTTGGCGATGCCGGCCATGTCGAAGCCACGCCGAACCGCGCGCAGCTTCGCATCGCGCAGACGCCGCAGGCCTTTCGCTTCGACGTGATTCTCGATGCGCATCGTCGTGCGGCGCGCGAGGGTCGCGACGATTTCACCGACGACGCCGCACTTGCCGAATGGGCGGGATTGACGGTGGCAACCTTTGAAGGCGATCCTGCAAACATGAAGCTCACCACACCGGAAGATTTCGTGCGCGAGGAAGCGCGCCTCGCTGCAGCGCTCGGCGACATCCGCATGGGCACTGGCTATGACGTGCACGCGTTCGGCGACGGCGATCACCTGATGATCTGCGGCGTGCGGGTGCCGCATACGCGCGGCTTTCTCGCCCATTCAGACGGCGATGTCGGCCTGCATGCGCTGGTCGATGCGATCCTCGGCGCGCTGGCGGACGGCGACATCGGCTCGCACTTTCCGCCGAGCGACCCGCAATGGAAGGGCGCCGCCTCCGACAAGTTCCTGAAATACGCCATCGACCGCGTCACCGCGCTTGGCGGACGCGTTGCGAATCTGGAAGTGACGATGATCTGCGAGCGGCCGAAGATCGGTCCGCTGCGCGACGTGATGCGGGCGCGCATTGCCGAAATCACCGGCGTTGCGATCTCGCGCGTGGCGGTGAAAGCCACCACCAGCGAGCGGCTCGGCTTCACCGGCCGCGAGGAAGGCATCGCTGCCACGGCGAGCGCCACCATCCGCCTGCCCTGGAGCGACTAGCATGAGCGGCAGCGACGCACGAGCCTTGTCCCGCGCGCTGCTGGATCTCTGCCGCAGCCGCAAGCTGACGATCGCCACTGCGGAATCCTGCACCGGCGGCATGGTCGCGGCGGCGCTGACCGACATTCCCGGTTCGTCCGACGTGATCGACCGCGGCTTTGTCACCTACTCCAACGACGCCAAGCGCGCGATGCTCGGCGTCAGGGCGGCGACGCTGTCGACCTTCGGTGCGGTCAGCAAGGAGACTGCGACCCAGATGGCGGTCGGCGCGCTGGAAAAGGCCGGCGTCGATCTCGCCGTGTCGATCACCGGCATCGCCGGCCCCGGCGGGGCGACGCCGGGCAAGCCGGTCGGCCTGGTCCATTTCGCCGTAGCCTCGCGCGATGGCCGCATTCTCAATCGCGAATGTCGCTTCGGCGCCATCGGTCGCGGCCCGGTGCGCCAGCGCTCGGTGGTGGAAGCGCTGCGGATGCTGATGGAACTGGCGCGGGGTCCGCAGCCGCCGGCCAAGAAGCGCGAAGCGGCCAGCCTGGTGC